>JAMOQV010000026.1 GCA_027068615.1 Helicobacteraceae bacterium
CTGTTACTTTTAATGTATCTTTATTTAGATATCGAACTGTAGTTTTATTATCTACAACAACCAACTGACCATCATTTAAAATCTTTAATAAAACAATGGGGTATTTAAAATTTACTTGCTTTACTTCCTTCATCTAATAGTTATCCCTTAAATAACCCTCATCTCTAAGTGTATCCTTGATGATCTTTTGATGTTTCTCACCTTTTGTTTCCATATGAACAGTAACATTAGCATCACCATAATCAAGTGAGATAGAAGTTCTATCATAAGATATATGAACTATGTTGGCATTTAACTCTTCTAAAATCTGAGTAAATCTCATAAGTGAACCAGGTTTATCAACAAGTGTAACAGTAACTTTCATCTTACGACCAGATTTTAGTAAACCTTTTTCGATGATAACAGATAAAAGTGTAACATCAACATTTCCACCACTAAGAACGATGGCTACTTTTTTACCTTTTAGATGTGTAAGTTTTTCATGCATAAGTGCAGCGATGCCAACTGAACCAGCACCCTCAACTACAAGCTTTTGTTTTTCTAGTAAAAAAAGTATAGCATTTGCTATCTCTGAGTCATCCACACTTATAAATCTATCTACATTTTTAAGCATATACTCAAGTGTTATCTCTGATGTGTCTCTAACAGCTATACCATCAGCTATGGTTCTAACACTTTTTGAACATATCGGTTTTTTCTTCTCAAAAGACTCTTTAAGTGCTGGAGCTCCACTTGCACTAACACCTATCACTTCTATGTTGGGATTGATACTTTTTATAGCCGTTGCCATACCTGAGATAAGACCACCCCCACCAACAGGAACAATCACAGCATCCAAATCTTTACAAACATCAAGTATATCAAGAGCAACCGTACCCTGCCCTGCAATAACCTCTTCATCTTCAAAAGGATGAACAAAAGTAGCAGAGTTTTTTTGTGATAACTCTAGTGCATAAGCATAAGCTTCATCATAGTTTGAGCCGTGTAAAACAACTTCTGCACCATAATGCTTTACACCATTTATCTTAGTAAGTGGTGTAGAATCTGGCATAACTATGATAGCTTTGATGCCAAACTCTCTAGCTGAGAGTGCTACACCTTGAGCATGATTACCAGCACTAGCAGCCACAACTCCACAAGCTCTTTCCTTATCACTAAGGGATGCTATCTTGTTGTAAGCACCCCTTATCTTAAAAGCACCCGTTATTTGTAAATTTTCTTTTTTTAAAAATACTTCACATCCAGATAGATCACTTAGATGTGGAGCATAAGAAAAAGGTGTATCAGATATGATACCTTTAATCCTCTCTCTTGCTTGATATATCTTTTCAATCTCTAACAATAAATATCCTTAATTATAATGCTCGATGTTCAACCATAGAACACATATTTTGCACAACTTTCATACCAGCATCTTTAGCTTTTTGAGCTGCTGCATTGTTAACTATACCTTTTTGAGACCAAAAAACTTTTACATCGCCTCTTTCTATACAAGCATCACAAACATCACTTAAAACAGCTGGTTTACGAAATATATCCACCATATCGACATTAAACGGGATTTCTAAAAGGGAACGGTAAACTTTTTCACCTAAAATCTCATCCTCTTTAGGATAAATGGGAACTATCTTAAACCCTTGAGACTGCAAATACTTAGCAACTTTATGGCTATCTTTAGTTTCATTTGGTGATAAACCTATAACAGCAATAGTCTTAACACTATCAAAAATCTCTTTTATCTCTTCTTTATTTGAGTTTACACTCGGAAATTCGCACTCCATAATTTAGTCCTTATTAATAGATACTTACTAAAACAGTAAGAGTTTTTTATGAAAAGATTATATCGAAAAATAATAAAGGTACTATTTTTCCACCTCAACAAAACTCACCCCATCACCACGAGATATAACTTTTATCTGTAACGGGATTCTTTCTTTTAAAGCTTCTACATGGGAGATTATCCCTACCATTTTACCACTGTTTTGCAAAAGATTTAAAGCATCTAGTGCCATTTCCAAACTTTGGCTATCTAGTGTTCCAAAACCTTCATCTAAAAAAAGAGAGTCTATTGATATCTTTTTACTTGCTAACTCTGATAACCCCAATGCCAATGCTAAACTAACTATAAAACTCTCTCCACCAGATAGTGTACCTATAGGTCTTATAGCATCACTTTGATATATATCTATTATCTCAAGTTCTAAAAGCTTGTTTTTGTTTCTACTTAGTAGATATCTAGGACTTAGAGTTTTTAAATGTTGATTTGCTAAACTTATAAGTTGATCTAGTGTAATGCCCTGTGCAAATTTTTTAAACTTTGCTCCATCTGCTGAACCTATAAGTTCATTTAGTTTAACAACTATTTTAAACTCTTCCTCTTGTTGTTTAAGTAATGCTATCTTGTCTTTGTATTTTTTAGTATTTTGCTCATCTATCTCTAGTTCGGTTGTTATACTACCTATACTTTGAGATAACTCATCCCTCTTTTGAGTTAAAAGTGATTTTATCAACTCTAACTCATTTTTATCTTTTTTACCATCTACTTTATCTTTATACTCTTGCATCATTTTATCGTTTTGAGTTTTTAATGTGTCTAGTTTATTGTATCTTTGTTCTATATCTTTACATTTCAACTCTAAAGCATCTTTTTCATCTTTTGATAACATGGCTTCATTTAACTCTTTTGCATCTTTAAAACTATTTTGTTTATAAAGCTGATTTAACTCATCTTGTAATGTTTTTATCTTTTTTTCATCTTTATCTATCTGAATCTTTAAAGATTGTTGTTGTGTTACTTTCTCTTTTAGTTGCACCTCTAACTTATCGAATGTATTTTTTGAATTTTGCTCTTTTTGTTTTATATCTTCATACTTAGCAATTATCTCTTTTTCATAACTATCCAAATCTGCAACATTTAGTATAGCTATCCGTGAAGCTACCAATGCCAATATCTCACTATCTAACTCTTTTATATCTTTTAATGTACTTTCTATCTCTTTTGTTAAGATTTGTAGTTTTGTTTCATCCCCTTTTAACTCCAACTCAACTTCAGATGCTAAACTCTCTATAGATTTTATATCTTTTAGTAACACTTCATAGTTATCTCTTTTTTCTACTAGCAAAGAAAAAGATTTATCTATACTATCAAGTTCTATATCTATATGAGTAAATACACTTTTTAACATACTAGTTAAACTATCTAGTTTTAATTCAACCTCATCTATTTTATCATTTAGAGTTATCTTCTTTGAACTATCTAACTGAAGGTTTAATTTTATATCATTTAGTCTCTTTTCATCCTCTTGTAAAACTCTAGCTAAAGCATCTTTTGTGTTTAAAATTTTATCTTTTTCAACTCTATACTCTTTTAAAAGTTTTTGTTTCTCTAGTAGTTCATTTTCTTGTAGTTGCAATAAAGTTAAATTTTTATCTTTAAATGTAGATTCCAATGTTGATAATTGTAATCTATCTCTTTGAATGTCGGTTTTAAGACCATCTTGTTTTGTTTTATATGCACTTAATTTTGATACTAACTTTTGTAGTTCTATCTCTTTATCTTCTAACTCTCTTAGTTGTGTTTGTATAAGAGTATCTGTCTTATCTGTATCAGATTCTATAACTTTATCTACAAATGGATGCTCTTTAGAACCACATAAGAAACACTCCTGCCCCTCTTGTAGTTTTTTTCTATCATCTTCATATTTTTTTAATAGTTCCTCTTTCTCTTTTTTCTCTCTTAAAGTCTCTATATATGACTTTATGCTTACTATATGTTCAGATATGGCTTTGTAGCTACTCTCTAAAGATTTAACAACTTCACTACAGCTAAGAAGCTCTTCTTCTTGCTTATCTTTTTTATCTTGTAGTTTTATATACTCAAGACTAAGTACCAATGCCTCTTCAAAGCCATCTTTAAAAAACTCACTATCTTTTAATGCTTTATATTTATCGTCCTCTTTTTTATACTTATCTACAACCTTACTATAAGCTTCTGTAGCATCTTTTAGAGTTTGTTCTTGTATAGATATAGTTTGAGATAAATTGCTTACTTTAGCTTTATACTCTTTTAGAGATAGTTTTTGCTCTTTATAGTTTTTTATATCTTGTTCTATCCTCTCTAGTTGTTGAAAAAGATTTTTATCATCTACATATAAAGACAATAAGTTTTGTTTATCCAATAAATCTTTTTTTATATCATCTTGTTTTTTCTTCAACTCTAAAAGCTTACTATCTAACTCTTTTAAGTTATCCTCTTTTTGTTTTAAAACTGTTTTAGATTTTTGTAGTGTATTTTGTTTTTCTCTCTCTTTTGTTTGTATATGAAAAGCCTCTTTTAGCTTCTTACTCAACTCTTCAAAAATAGCCCTCTCTTTAGATAGTTTATCATTAAGTTTTATATACTCTTGTTTTTGTTTTTTTAGTGTTTGTTGTAACTCTTCAATCTCATCTTCTAGTAACTTATATCTATCTTTATTAAAAAGTATATTTTTATCTATCTCTTTATATGTTGTATATTTAGACCATATACTCAATGCTTTATTTGCTTTTTGTAACTTTTCAAAAAGATGCGAGTTAGCATCTTTTTCTTGTGAGATATCTTTAAACTCTTTATCTATGCTTTTAGAGTCCTCTTGTATCTTTTGATATGCTTCAAGTAGGTTTATATCATCATATATATTTGCAAGTTCTAAATCTGTTTGCTTTTTTTGTTCCTTATAACTACTAAGTGTAGTTTGCTTATCTGCTAAAGTATCTTTATCGAGAATTACTATAGAATCCATAAACTCTTTATTTGTTTGCATCTTATTTGTTAGTTCCCGATGCTTATCAAAAACCAGCATAGATATCTCTGCATATATCTGTGTACCTGTTATCTTCTCTAATAAAACTGATCTCTCTTTCTCATCTGCTTTTAAAAATGCATCAAAACTTCCCTGAGCTAACAACATAGACTGAGTAAAACGGCTAAAGTCAAGACCTGAGAGTTCCTCTACTTTTTTAGGAACTTCTTTTGATTTTATTGGAAATATCTTATCTTCTTGTAAGTCAACAATCTCCATCTTTGGAGTTTGAAACTTACCATCTGGCTTTTTTCTAGCTCTTTTTTGATTCCAAGATGAACGATAATGTTTACCTTTTACCTCAAATTCAACTTCACAATAAGCCTCTCCCGTATGTTTTGACATTAAATCATTTGGATTTTTTAATCTTGAAGTTCTACCATATAATGCACAAGAGATGATATCTAAAATACTACTTTTACCACTACCTGTTGCACCAGTGATAGCAAAAAGAGAGTTATCCTTTGTAAGTTGTTCAAAATCAATCTCAGTTGTACCTTTTAAAGAGTTTATGTTTAAAGCTTTTAATGACAATATCTTCATTATCTCTCAACCTCAGATAATATATCTTTAAAATACACAACTAAACTATCTTTTAACTCTTTATCATCAATATCATCTTTTTCTAAACATTTTTCAAAAACCTCAAGTGGACTAAGTTCATCCAAACTTACCCCATTAAACTCATCTTTTTGTAATCTGTTTATTTTAGAGTTAGTCTTTATAGCCAATACACTAAGTTCTAACTCTTGTACCTTTTGTCTGATAACTTGATTTGCATAAAGTGGATTATCATCCCTTAGATTTATCTCTATCCATATAGAGTTATCCTCTATTGACTCTAACTCTTTTAAAACACTATCCATATCTCCACCTATAACATATAAATTTCGATATAACGGTATAACTATTTTAGATAGATTTAACACACCATCTACAAAAGTTATTATATTTACCTTTTTTTTAGAAGATGCTTCTGAAAAACTCAACTCTATAGGTGAACCACTATAACAAACCTTATCACTTCCTATACTTTGATTGATATGAAGATGCCCTAGTGCCGTATAATCAAACATATCTGATAAAAATCCACTATCTATATGAAGTGTACCACCTATATATATATCTTTTTCAGAATCACTTGTTTTTGAACCAACTGTTGTAAAATGACCTGTTGCTATTATGGGTATATCTTTATCTTGTTTGATTTTTAAAGCTTTATTGTATATATCTATATAGTGTTGTTTTATCCCCTTTGTAAAAGCATACTCTTTGTCTTGCATACTCTGTGCATCTAAAGACTTTCTAACAACATAGTCTCTTAAAAAAGGTACAGCACAAACTATCGCTTCTAATCTATCTTTTATATATATCTCTATAAGCTCCTCTTCATCCTCATCTCCACTTGCTATAACATAAACATTTAAAACTTTTAGAAGTTCTTTTGATGCTTTTAGTGTTGATATTGAGTCGTGATTACCTGCTATAATGATGACATATTTACAACTAGAACTAGATAGTTTTGTAAGAAAATTATAATAAAGTTCTAAAGCATAGTTTGGAGGGGTTGAGGTGTCAAATATATCTCCAGCAACTACTAAAACATCAATATCCTCTTTTGTTATAGTATCAAGTAACCATTGTAAAAAAAACTTATGTTCCTCTTGCCTACTTTTACCCATAAAGTTTTGACCAAGATGCCAATCAGATGTATGTAGTAGTTTCATAAAGACTATCTCATTTTTGCATATATTTCACAAAGAGCTTCCACAAAAAAATCACTATCATTTGGGCATCTACAAACTCTATACTCTTTAAAACCCATATCTTGAGCTATCTCACGATACTCTATATCTAGTTCATAATCTGTCTCTGAGTTATCTATAGTAAAAGCTATAGGAAATATAACAACCCCCTTATTTCTAACTGTTTTTAGTTTATCTTCCAATGATGGTGTTAGCCACTTCATAAATCCAACTTTTGACTGATATGCTAAATGAACTTTATGAAAATCCATCCCAGCATCTCTCATCATAGGTTTTAAAATATCTATATGACGATTTATATGTTTTTCATAAATATCCCCAGCATCTACTATCTTCTGAGGTAAACCATGAGCTGAAAATATGATATCAAAATCTTCATATTTTTCATCTGCCATCTTCTCTTTTATACTTTGTATAATAGCTTTGTTATATGTTTCATTTTCAAAAAAGTATTTTGTCTCTACTAAAAGAGCATCTAAGTTTGAGTTGTGAAAATGTTGTTCAAAATCTTCTAAAGATGACTTTGTAGTTGTTGTTGAATACTGAGGGTATAAAGGTATAAGATAGATTTTATCTATATTTTTAGATTCTAACTTTTTTATAACTTCATCTGCAAAAGGTGGGGTATATCGCATCACAAAATCAACCACAACATCATCACCTAACTTATTTTGCAACTTTTTAACTAGATTTTTAGTATGTTGTACTATTGGTGATTTTCCACCTAATTTTGAGTATATCTCCTGAGCTGATTCTGTTCTGTTAAAAACTATCATACTACCTATAAACTTTCTAAGTAAAGAGCTATTTATAGTAAGTATATTTTTATCTGCAAACATATTTTTTAAAAAGACTTCAACCTCTTCAAGGTTGTTTGGTCCACCCATATTTAGTAGTATTACTGCTTCTTTTTTATTCATCTTTTACCCTTAAACTAACTTCATACATAAACTGTTGCAATGGTAACATATCTTCATAGATTTTATAAAGTGTATCTATAAGTTTTTCGCCATCTTCTATAAGTTGTGGTTCTAAAAGCTTATAAGTTGCCATACCTTTATATAAAAAAAGATGGATATTTGTCATATTTTGAGTTACACCTCGTGGAAATCTTTTATACCCCTTATCTATAACACTATAACCCTTTTTCATCAAAGAGTGAAGAAGATTATTTAACTCTTCCCTTTTATAGGCATCTTTTATATACTCTCTATAAGCATCAAGCATAGGTTTTTCAAACCATCTAACACCAACACTCACAAAAAGTTCATCAGGGGAAAAATGTAGATAAAAAGAGGAACTTTGTAGTCGTTTACCACCACCTTGCCAAAATATAATACCGATACGATGTTTAAGTGGTAGTTTATTTGCACCCATTCTACGAGTATCTCTATAGATGCGAAAAAGTGACTTATTTATCTTTGGTTCAAAGTTTATTGTGGGTTCTAATGCTTGTAGATGTTCCCCCATCTCTTGCACAAAAGCACGAGATGGATTTAAGATTAACTCTTCATATTCAAGCTTATGAAGTTCAAACCATTCTTTGTTGTTGTTTTGTCGGATAGATTCTAAAAATGGTAATGTTTTTTTTGAAAAACCATTAAACTCCATTATCTATCCACTAAATGTCTATTTCTATATGCTATAGCTATGATTAAAAATATAATCCCATAACTAATAGGTACAAAATCAGGAATAGGCACTGGATCACCTTTTGCATAAGAGTGAAGTCCAGCAAGATAGTAATTTACCCCAAAGTAAGTCATAATAACCGAAGTATATGACAGAAGTGAAACTACTGCATAATTAAACTCATTGTAAATAGATTTAATAAATCTAATATGAACAACAACAGTATAAACAAGGATAGTTACTAAAGCCCAAGTCTCTTTAGGGTCCCAACCCCAATATCTACCCCAAGACTCATTTGCCCAAACACCACCTAAGAAGTTACCAACTGTTAAAAGTGCAAGACCAGCCATCAAACTCATCTCATTTATAGCATTTAACTCTCTTATAGAGTGAGATAATCTTACTTCATTGTTTTTATTTTTAAATATAAACAGTCCAATAGTTATAAAACCTAACAATGCTCCAAGACCTAAAAAACCATAACTAGCTGTTATAACAGCAACATGGATACTAAGCCAATAAGAGTTTAAAACTGGTACAAGATTTGTAACTTGTGGATTCATCCAATTTAAATGAGCTACAAAAAGGATAAGCCCAGTTAAGATAGAAGTAGATGCCATAGTCATAGATGAGCGTCTTGAAAATATAAATCCAGCTAGAACAGTTGCCCAACCGATATATATCATAGACTCATAACCATTTGACCATGGTGCATGACCAGATATAAACCAACGAAGTGCCAAACCAACAGTATGAGCTATAAAGAAAACAACTAAAAGCCCTAATGTAGTTTTAGATAATAACTCTATATTTAATTTAGGTTTTAATACTTTTATAAAACTAAATATTAAAAGTACAAATCCTATCAAGAAGTATAAAGGATACAATGTTTCAAAGATTTTTGCTTTATTATAAAATAACTCTGCTTGTATCTTAGCTTCATCTGGATATACACTAGCCCCATAAAACTTTTGATACTCTTTTATCTTAGATAGTGCTTTATCAGCCTTTGACCAATCCCCACTACTCAAAGCATTATCTACAGATGTAAAATACTCAACAGCTATATCTCTTATCTTTTGAGATTCATCTGATGGAAATGTTTTAAGTGCTTCTAGTGTAGCAAACCATTTGTTGTTTATATCATTTTTCTTTGGCCAAAACTTTAAAACTGAACCTGTATAAACCATATAAGCTATATTTACTCTCTCATCAACCTTTAAAACTGATTTATCAAACATATCTCTATGTTTTGGGGCTTTTCTACTTGCCTGTTCAACTGCATCTATAAGTTTATAACCTCTCATATTTTGAAAATCCTCAAAAAACTGAGAAAAAGAAACATATTTTGCATCTTTACTAACACCTAGAAGTTTATTTACCTCTTTATTTTTAGTGCGAATCATCTTTACATCTCTATATATATCTGGTTTCATCATCATACCAAGTACAACTTGATTAGCATCCAATGTTTTACCAGCTATCTCTATAGAACTACCTCTATATAACTTAGCAAGTATCTCTAAAGATAAAGTATCTACTGGTTTCATCCTACCGCTTGTATCTTGAACTATTAATTTTGAAAACTTAGAAGCATGTTCTTTGTCAAATTTTGTCAAAAGTGTAATATCTTGAGAAAAAGATGGTGTAGAACTAAACAATACACCAACAAGTATCAATGAAGCTAAACTTGCCTCTTTCGCTTTTTTTGCTTTTTTACTAAGTTTTTCAAATCTATTTCCTTTAGAAAATAAAGACCAAAACATACCTATAGCAAGAAGTATATAACCTATATATGTTGGTAATGTACCAGGGTCGTGATTTACAGATAATATAGTGCCTTTTTCATCCATATCATAAGATGATTGGAAAAATCTATACCCACGATGTTCTAAAATATTGTTCATAAAAATCCTATATGGCATCTTAACACCCTCTTCTCTATCTACCAATACAACTTCACTAGCATAAGAAGCTGGACTCATAGAACCAGGGTATCTATCTAGTTGAAAATCTTTAAGATATATACTAAATGGAAGCTTTATAATCTCAGCACCATAAAATAAAGACAGATTAACACCATTTAACTCTACATGATACTCCTTAGCTACAACTCCATGTTGTCCAAATACTAAGATATCTTTGTTTAAGTTATCTACTTTAACATTAAATCTTAAAGCATCCTCTCCTGGTCTTTGAGCAGAAGCTTTTGGGTCTGATATAACTTTTTTAACTGCTTTTTTAAAGAATTTACGAAGTGCAAAATTACTTCCATTTAAACTAAAAAGTGTTCTAGTTGTAAATACTTCATCTTTTTTAGGTATTAACTTTCCACTTTTTTTTGTATCCATATATAAATACTCTAAGGGCATATTATGGTTTATAAAAAGTTTGTTGTCTTTTACATATATAGATATAACAGGTTTACTAAACTCTTTACCTGAGTTAAAATCCAATACAAAACTGTCCGATTTATAAAAGTTACCCTCTTGCAACACAACTGCTTTACCTTTCGAACCTGATGTAACCATCATTTGAACTATAGGTTTACCAACTTTTTCATCCTCAACAATAGCCTCTATAGCATCTGGGATATACTCTATAAGCTTAACTTCTACATTTTTACCATCTAAAGATAAAGATGTATCAAGAGTATTTAAAGTTCTTTTTGAAAGATATACTTTTTGTTTTGATTGTTCAGTTTTGTCTGCACTTTTTGCAACAACTTTAAAGTAAGTATCTGAAGATACCATAGTAGAGCTACTATCACCTTCACGAATATGCATAGTACCCTC
Source organism: Helicobacteraceae bacterium (assembly GCA_027068615.1). Classification (GTDB taxonomy): domain Bacteria; phylum Campylobacterota; class Campylobacteria; order Campylobacterales; family Sulfurimonadaceae; genus Sulfurimonas. Next base: position 11,035 of record JAMOQV010000026.1, read on the forward strand.
AAAACCTATATAACGAGTTATACCTGCACCAAGTAAAATAACAAGAAATGCTATATGAAATATAAAAATAGGTGCTTTTTTCTGTGTGTACATTTTGTACTTGAAAATATTTAAAATAAGATTAACAGTCAATAAAAAAAGTAATACTGTAAACCAATCTGCATTATAAATATCTGCCTTAGCCGTCATCGTTCCATAATCATTTTCGATAATCGTTGCATAACCAACAGAAAAAGCGAAAATGAGCATAAGAACTGCCATAGTCTTCATTGAACTAAAAAGATTCAAGAGAGTTTTCATATTGTAAATTCCTTAATTTAAAAAAGAAATTCTATTATAACTAAAACAACACAAAGTTAAGGATAGATCTAATCATTTTTTTTAAAGGTGATTTTAAAATCACCATTTTCAAGTTCGATAGCTTCATGGTGGAAAGACTTCCCTATCCTCTCATATAATGGAACTGGTTCATGAAAAAATATCCCCACTAGTCTGTCATTTTCATTTTTCAATAACTTAAGTCCGTGTATTGTATTTACCATTGGTTCTGGTGGACTACATTTAGTTGCATTAAACTCATAAAATACTAAACCATCAACCTCATACTTATAAAAGTCTAATGTTGTCATCGGTACATCTACTAATTCTTTTGTCATATAAAAATATCCTTATAA
>JAMOQV010000027.1 GCA_027068615.1 Helicobacteraceae bacterium
AGCCATAGTGATTTCACATTAATACTATGTAACTATATGTAACAAATAAATATTTTATTCTTTTTTTAACTTATAAATTTATATAAGTTCAACCTAGATGTTAAGATTAAAAAGTAATTTAAAAAAACCATCCTATAAAGAATAACTTAAACAAGTAACTATTCTTTATAGACATGAGAAATGTGTTTCATTATTTGAGTATTTAAAAAAATAAATGCTCAGATGATCAAATACTAAAGTATAAGCACTATAGAAAAGCTTATATAATTTGGTCTGTGTTCTTTAAAAACTCATTGTTTTCACAAGTGTTAAAACTAACCGTTTTAAGATTATAGAGATATTAAAACTCTCTTGGCATTATAAGGTGTGTTGTACTTAAAAATTGAGTATATGATTGTTGCTAATTTTTTAGAGATGATAATAAGTGCTTCTTTTTTGCTCTTACCAGAAGAGACTTTATCTCGAAATATTTTTTTGAGTTCCTGGTTATGTAAGACAGAAGATACAGCAGCCATATATAGTGCATGCTTGGCTATAGGAATACCTCTTTTTGCAAGAGTTCCAACAGACATAGAGTTTCCAGACTGATACTGAGTTGGATATAATCCAAGATAACCTATAAAGGCCTTGGCAGATTTAAATCTTGTTAAATCTCCACACTCTCCAAGAATGGCTGCTATGGTTTTATCTGAAACACCTGGAATAGATTTGAGATTTTCAATAGGTGCATCTAACTCTTTAGATATACCAGATTTGATTAAAGTATCTATTTTTGCTTCAATCTCTTGTTTTTCTTGACTTAAAAGCTCTAATATCTTAATATTAGTCTTAATCATTAAAGCCCTTGATTCATTGGCACGACCACCGTAGATGGAAGATTTGGCAAGCTCTATTAAATACTTAGCCTTTTCATCGTTAAAGTTGTTACCTTTGATATGTCGAAATAACTTAGTCAGCTTTTTTGGCGTTGCTTTTTGAAGTTCTACAGCAGTAGGATAGGCTTTAATGATCTCTAATGCTGTTTTCGTAAAGATATTTTTAAATACTAAAGTGATTTCTGGATTGACTGTAGCCATTACAGTAGAGATTTCTCGCTTAATGCTTTTTATCTTATCATCCAAAGAACGCTTTAATCTACCAAGAACCTTTAGTGAATGATAATCTTCACTGCTTATATGACTCTCTTTATATTTATGACTAGATAAAAGCTCAGCTATGATATATGCATCAATAGCATCATTTTTAATCTTTTTCATAGTACTAAAGTCTCTGTACTTTGCAGTTTGATAAGAGTTTAACAATATGACCTTGTAATCAGCATCTGTAATATACTCATAGAGATTTTCACTAAATGCTCCAGTTGATTCTACTCCTATGATAAAGTCATCATTATTGAGTGATAAATTAGCTAATCGTTTCAGTAATTCTCTAAGACCTACTACATCTGAATATATCCAAAACGGTTTTACAGCAAACTCGTTAGTATTATCCAAGATACACACATAATGTTTCTCTTTTGCAACATCAATTCCAACATAATACATTTTACACCTCTTGTAGTTAGTTTATTGTAGATCTCATAGCTTCGTGTTATAAAAGGTAGAGAGTGTTAATCTCTCCTTAGCATCCTATAGATGATTTAATAAGACTAATACAAGACGTTTTTTGTGCTGGTACAAATGTCCAGAAAGGAAAGAACCCTGTTTAACATTAGCCTTTGTGAAAACTATGAGTCTTTAAGAACACACAACCATATTTTAACTATTTGGTTGGTAAATATATTATACGAAGGAATATTATGAAAAAGTTATTATTGATCGTATTGTTGTTAAATACAATAATGGTTTCTGCTCTTAGTGCAGAGTGTGGTGATAGAAGATATACTGGCAATGAGGTTAGCTATACAACCTATCTA
>JAMOQV010000028.1 GCA_027068615.1 Helicobacteraceae bacterium
AACAAATAGTGTTTACCAAAGTAAAAACAACTTACAGTTAAGAAGTCAAATGACGGTTCTTTTTCTCCTTATGAGGATTAAAGTTCTATTATCTAAGAAAGCATACTGCGTTTGATTGTAGTAACTTACATATAGGATGCTAAAGGAAACTAATAATTAGTTTACCTTTCTATAGTTACAAGGCTGTAAGTAAATCAAACACTAAGCACAAAATAATAAAAATATCAAGGAGTTATCAATGTATTATGTAGGTATCGATATTGCTAAAAAATTTAATGTTTGTTTCATTGTTGATGATAAAGACAAAGTTGTTAAAAAATCATTTAAATTTAATAATGATGAAAAAGGATTTAAAAACTTTTTTAACCTTTTATCATCTATTGATAATAATATCTCAAACTTTGCTATTGGAATGGAAGCCACAGGGCTTTTATTTGAAAATCTCTATTTATACTTGAAAAACAAAGGATATAATGTTATTTTATTAAATCCTTATCAAACAAGTAAATTCAGGGAGATGGACACAATGAAAAAAGTTAAAAATGACAATATTGATGCTATTATGATAGCTTCTTTGATTAAATCTGGACGATATTCTAAGGCATATGTATCTAAAGAAGTTTATGCTAGTTTAAGAGCATTACATAGACATAGAGAAGTTTTACAAGATGAACTTAAAAAACATAAAAGAAGAGTTTCATCTTTATTAGCTGTTGTATTTCCTGAGATGGAGCAAGTAATAAAAGATCCGTTTAATGTAACTGGACTTGCTTTACTTGAAAAATATCCTACTGCTATGCATTATAGATATGCTTCACCTCAAAGGATACTTAAGCTGTTTAGAAATATTAAAGGTAATAATTTTAATATTGAGAAAGCTCAAAAACTTTTAGACTTAGCTAAATCATCTGTTTATTCTGGCAATGCTTATGATGAAAGGGCTTATGTTATTCAATCTCATATTAGAGTTATCAGATTACTTAATGAAGAGATTAAATCTATAGATAATCAAATGCTTAAACTTTTTAACCAAACTCCTTCTTTATCAAAAGAAGAGGAAGATGAAGTTATAGACATTATTGACAATCTTAGAACTATTCCTGGTATATCTGATAAAACTCTTTTTACTATTATGGGTGAATGCGGCAATCTTGATAGATTCAAAAATATAAATGCTTTTATTGGTTATTTAGGTTTATATCCTACACTTGAGCAATCTGGTAATAATACCAAATATGGCAAACTTGCCAAAAGAGGCTCTAAACTTGCTAAAAAAGCTTTATATCAAGCTGCTGTTGCTGCTATTAGACATAATAATGAAATGAAAAAACTTTATTGTGATAAAACATCTCAAGGCAAAGCTAAAAAAGAAGCCCTTGTCATTGTTGCTCGTAAACTTGCTGGTATTGTTTTATCTATATACAAACACAATATGCCTTATAATCCTAATAGGGTTTTCAATCAAAATGGTGCTTAGTCATTTGGCTGCTTAACAATAAGTTGTTAAAGATCTTTGGTTATTATTTACATAGACTATATACTTTTAATTGTCTATATTACCATTGTTGTTTATTTGAGCTTTATTTGCTCATTGAATCACTTGTCAAATCCATTTATGACTTTTTTAAGTGATTCAAAAAGCAAACAATTCTTCAAGGTTTTACCCTTGAAGTGCTCTTTGAAAATATGTTGTTACTTTTTTACACACCCCTCGTGTGTTTTTTTATTTTTTTTCTTTAAATCCTTTATTTTTTATAGGATTGCTTTTCATAAGTATCTAATACATATTTTGCAAAAGCAAAACTAGCTGTAAATGCTGGACTTACTGCATTTAAAATATGAATTTGATTATTTTCGTATTTTACCAAAAAATCCATAATAAGTTCTAG
>JAMOQV010000029.1 GCA_027068615.1 Helicobacteraceae bacterium
TTTTTTCAGCCTCAGCTTTAGCTTCTTCAGCCCATATTGCTTCTTGTTTTGCTATCTCTTCAGCTTCCTCAGTTGAAACTATAGCCTCTCTAGCTTCTCTTTGTGCTAGTATCTCATCTAGCGATTTCTTATCTTCCAAAACACTACCTTTTATTTAAACCCAAATTATGCAATAGGAATAAAAAATTATACTCTATCATTGCAATCAAGTGGCATTCATTAAAAATCTACACCACCAATAAGGTGGCTTAAAATTTTTATTAAACACCCCTTAATTACAAGCATAGGTAAATTTTATAAATTCCTATTGCATAATTTGGGTTAAAGTTTTTATGTTACTTATTATAAAGAAAAATACTTAAAATATCTATATATTTTTTATAATTAATCTTGCTTTTATATTGATTGTTACATTTAGTGTGCTGATATGCTTGTGTATTCTGATACATTTCGAAAGTTTGATGGATATCTAAGGATAACTCTAAAAGTTTTAAGGTGTCTAGGTTTTAAATCTCTTGCAATTATAAAAGTTTTTTCAACACTTGTTGGGGCTTTTTTCTTTTTTATTCCAGAAAAGATATCTAAAAATCCACTACTCTTATAGAATGTAGTATTACTTAGATCATTTGACTTACCTTTACTAACGAGTTTAATGGTTAATTTTACTTTGCCAACCGTATAATTACCTGTATTTTTAACAATTCCACTATAGATAACTTTTTCTAAACTTGGAAGTTTTCTACTTTTTAATTTATGAATTTCTATATGTTTTGTGTATTTATCTATAATAAATAACAAGAGAAAAGTTAAAGATATAGCTACTAATGTTATTGAAAATATCATGGGTAGCAGTAGTTTTTTATTTTTTTGTTTAAAAGAAAAAATAATTCCAATTATAAATAAAATAAATATAATAAGTATCGCAATATAATGCCAGATATTTAGATAAGTCATTTTACTACCCCTTTGCATTTAGCTTCTAAAGATATATTATAGTCTTTTTTATAATAAAAAGGTTCCATTATAATTTTAAAAGTTCTTGATTGACCTTTTTGTATATCATTCTCATCTATCGACATTTTTTGAAATGGTTTTAATTTTAATATATAATTTTTATATTTGTTTTTAGTTATTTTATATGCATTTGCTGTAATTTTACAAGTGGTAAAATTAAATTTTGAATTATTTATTATTTTACCTTTTATAACAACTGCTTTTGTAAATGTTAATTTTTTTTGAGATAATAGTTCTGTTGTATTTTTAAATAGGTATTTATGTAGTTCTACATATCCCACAGTTGGAGAAAGTACAAATATTGAAAATGCCAATATTACTAAAAAGATAGCAAATCCAATTTTTCTTCTCAATAAAATAGCAAGGATTAATAGTAGTAAAAAAAGGATAAATCCAGCCCCAAAGAGCATATAATCATATATGATAAGATTATCTATAAACTCTTTTAGGTCAAAATTTATCATCTAGCTATTACTTATCTCTTGAGTTTTTCTCAGCTATACCACTCATACCAAACCTTGAAGCTAACTCTTGCTTTATTCTATCTGGTGAGATGTTTTTAGATGCAAGGGCAACTAACATATGGTATGTTAAATCTGCTGCTTCATAAACCATCTCTTTTTCATCGTTGTCTTTATGAGCAAAACAGTATTCTCCAGCTTCTTCTACAACTTTTTTAAGGATTGTATTTTCACCTTTACTTAAAAGTTTTGCTGTCCACGAAGTTGATGGGTCTGCATTTTTTCTCTCTTGGATAGTATGATAAAGAGTATCAATTACACCATAAGCATTTTCAAGTTCAACTTCCACTTCATTTTTTACATCACCACTTTCAAGCTCTGTAAAAAAACAAGTTCTTCTTCCAGTATGACAAGCTACACCCTCTTGAGTTACTTTTATAAGAAGTGTATCGTTATCGCAATCTATGTTAAAAGAGTGGATTTTTTGTATATGTCCACTACTTTCACCTTTTTTCCAGATGCGTTGTTTTGAACGGGAAAAATAGTGTGCTATCTTAGTTGAAAGTGAAAGTTCTAATGCCTCTTTATCCATATATGCCATCATAAGAACTTCATTATTCTCTACATCTTGAACTATTACAGGAAGAAGTTCACACTTCTCCCAATCGATTCTATCTATAGCTTTTTGCATTATTTAGCCGTTGTTCGTTTTTGAACATCTTTTGTATCTACCCAGATATTTGGAGTAGAACCACCAGGTGTTAAGAAGATTTTAGCATCTTTATTTACTTGAAGTGCTTCATTAAACTTACCTTGAACTTTCATCTGCTCTAGTCTTAAAAGTTTTTCAGTTAAAGATTTAGCTATAAGTAAATTTGCTTTTGCTTTTGCTTTTGCTTCTATTGTTATAGCATCTGCGATACCTTGAGCTTCAATTCTTTTCTTTTGAGCTATACCCTCAGCTTCAGCTGCTCTTTTTAATGCATCTTGTTTTGCACGTTGAACTTGTTGTTCAGCTCTTTGAACCTCTTGTTTTGCTACTTGAACTCTCTCAATTTGCTCTTTTACTTTTTTAGGTAAAAGGATTTCACGAAGTTGGATTGATTCAAGCGTTGCAGGTGTATTTTCAAGTGCATTTACTTTTGCTCTTATATCTCTGTCTATCTCTGTTGCTATTTTATTTCTATGCTGTGGTAATGACTCTGCATCGTATTTACCAACAACATTTCTTACAACATCTCTTGCTACTGGATTGATTATCTTATCTTCCCAGCTAAATCCCCAGTTTGAGATAGTTTGAGCTGCAAACTTAGAGTTTAGTCTATACTGAACTGTAAGCTCGATAGAAACTGGTAAACCCCTTTTATCTAGTACAGTAATCGCTGGTTTTGCTGTTATACCAGCTTTTGTAGCACTTCTTTCTATCTTAGATGCATAGTTGATTATACGAACACGAGTATCTACGATATAAACTTTTTGTATAACAGGTATTATAAAGTGAAGACCTGGTAAAAGTGCTTGTTCTTGATACTTACCATTAGTGCTTAAGATACCTCTTTCACCCTCTTCGATAATTGTGTAAGGTTTAGCTAAAACTAAAACTAAAATAACAGCTATTAAAAAGTAGATAAAAGCACTACCTTTTCCACCAAAGTTTATATTTACATTTGGCATATCTGGTCTATCACCATTTCCACCACCACTACCACTAGAAGGTTTTTTAAAACCTCCACTTTGTGATTTTTTCTTATTAAAATAGTCATTCATATCTGAAGCCATATATTTCCTTTTTTTATTTTACCAACTTAGTAAGCTCATAGTCTTAGCAAGAGCTAATGTACCACCAAAACCAACTGCCATACCATAAAGAACAAGTCTCCAACCCTCATAAGATTTTTTATTTATCTCAATACCAAGTCTTTGTTGTTCTATCATAAACTTTTGTTGTTCTAAATCAAATCTTTTCATATCAAGACGAATATCTTGTTTGAGTTTCTCTATCTCTAAAATCTCTTTTTCATCAACAGTTGTCATAACAACTCCTAATCAACATAAGTCAAATAATGCTCATACTTTTCATTTCTACCAAATACTATATCAAAATAAGCACTTTGGATTTTTTCTGTCATCTCTCCACGAGCTCCGTTACCTATATCTCTTGCATCTACATTTGCTACAGGTGTTATCTCTGCTGCTGTTCCTGTTAAAAATGCTTCATCTGCAACATATACCTCTTCACGAGTGATGCGACGACGAATCACTTTTATACCCATATCTTCAGCCATCTCTATAACCATCTTTTGAGTGATAGATGCTAAAGAGTTATCGTTTGGTGGAGTTATAAGTTCCCCATTTTTAACCATAAAAAAACAAGCTCCACTAGCTTCTGCTACATAACCTTGGTCATCTAGTAAAAGTGCTTCATCATAACCACAGTCAATAGCTTCAAACTTAGCCATCTGAGAGTTTAAGTAGTTAGCTGTTGCTTTTGCTTTACCCATATTTGAAGTATTTGCTGGTCTTGTCATAGAAGCGATTTTAAGTTTTATACCTTTTCTTAAACCCTCTTCACCTAAGTAAGCACCCCATTCCCAAGCACTTAAAACTGTCTCAACTGGAGCATCTTTATGATAAACTCCCATAACACCATATCCTAAAAATGCAAATGGTCTTATATAAACATTATCGCCAGTAAATTCATTTTTTTTGATTAAATCTATCTGAGCTTGATTCATCTCTTCAACTGTATAAGGTATATCTATAAGTGTCATTTTTGCAGACTCTTTTAGTCTTGCTGTATGGTCATTTAGTCTAAAGATAGCATAACCTTTTTCAGTTTTATAAGCTTTAGTTCCTTCAATAACACCATTTCCATAGTGTAGAGTATGTGAAAGTACATGCACTTTTGCATCATCCCAAGCAACAAATTTACCATTCATCCAAATATATTTAGCAGCGTCCATAAAGTCTCCATCGTTAAAATTATGCTATTTTATCTAAAATCGTATTTATTTTGTTTTAACTAACGGTTATATTTGATATAATTCAAATATGAAACATTATATACTAACTGTTATTTTATTTTTATTTTTAAGTGGTTGTGCTAGTAGCGATATAGATTCTGTTTTAAAAGTAGTAACAAGTAAAGACCCAAAATCAGCTTTTAAGATACTAGCTAAAAACAAGTCTGTTTATTATGCTAAACATCCAGATAAACTATCTAAAGATATAAAATCTTTTTCAAACTTTTTAAAAGGTATCTCTAGTCAATGGGGCGAAGATAATGTAGCTCTTCCAAAGAAAAAAGAGTATGTAAAATATATGCAAAACTACAAAAGTAGAGCTTTTGTTGATTTTGATAAAGGTATAATTAGAGTTGAAACACTAGATACTAAACATACAAAAGAGAGTCTTAAAAATGCCATAGTTACAACTCTACTTTTACCAGATGACCCTCGTGGGGCTGATCTCTTTGGTGCAAAAAAAGTAAAACTAGGTGCAACACCATATCTTCTAGGTGAAGTTAAAGATGACCAAAACAAAGATATCAGATACTCATGGAGAGCTAACAGGTATGCAGATATCCTTATAAAAAACTCATATAAAACAAAAACTATAAAAGGTGCTAATGGTTATCAAAGAGTTGCTTATGTAGAGATACCTATGGTAAAAGACCATGAGGATATAAGAGTTGCAAAGTATAAAAAGTATGTTGAAAAGTTTGCTAGAAGATACCATATAAGTAAAAATCTTGTTTATGCCATCATAAGAACTGAGAGTAATTTTAATCAATTTGCAGTAAGTGGAGCAGGGGCTTATGGACTTATGCAGATAGTACCATCAACAGCAGGGATAGATGCTTATAGATATGTAAAAGGTAAAAAATGGAAACCTACAAAATCTTATCTTTTTGATGCTAAAAACAATATAGAATTAGGTGTAGCATATCTAAATATACTAGATACAAAATATCTCTCTGGGATACATAATGATATCTCAAGAGAGTATTGTGTGATATGTGCTTACAATACAGGTAGTGGAAATGTACTAAAAGCTTTTAGCTCAAATAGAACAAAAGCTAAAAAAATTATAAACTCTAAAAACCCATCTCAAGTATATAGACAACTTCAATCAAACCTAAGATATGAAGAACCAAAGAGATACTTAAAAAAAGTTGTAAATTATAAAAAGGATTTTATCAGGCTATGAGTAAAATAGACAAAATAAAAAGAGTTATAATTATATCTATAGGTTTTGCATTGGCAACTTATCTTATAATGAGTGGTATGGCTATGTTAGAGAAAGAAGAGTCATCATCAAAAAGTGCTAAGATAGCTTCTTAAGCTTTTTATATCTTCAAAAGCATCTTCATTATGCTCTGTAAACCCCCAGTTTACAAGTTTATACTCTATCCCAGCAGATATAGCAGCTCGTGCATCTTTGTGTGAATCACCTATAAGTATAGAATTTTGTTTTGAAAAGTTTAACTTTTGCATAGTATGCTCTAGCATCTCTGGATGAGGCTTTGGAGTTGTAACCATATCAGCACCTATAATCATACTAAAATGTTTATCTACTTCTAAATGTGAAAGTATCTTTTTTGCAAAATCTGTATGAGCATTTGTAGCTATACTCAGAGTATGAATTTTAGAACACTCATCTAAAAGCTCTCGCATCCCATCATAAAGTTCAACCCCAATGATACAGTTAGCATCATAGTACTCTTCAAAAAGTCTGGTTTGTTCATCTGTAAAGTGCTTAGTTCCATAAAAATACTCAGCAGAGTTTAAATCTGGGTCATTTAACTTCTCTAACATAAGTTTTTGCTCTATCGGTTCAAGCCCCATATGTTTTCTAACATAGTTTATAGTTTTTGTTATCATAATACCAGTATTTACAACTGTTCCATCCATATCAAATATGATAAGTTTTTTCAAAATATTTCCTTGATTATTGGTAGATTTGAACTAAGAGGGTATAATTTGTATGCCACTAGCAAAAGCTAGGGCATCAATCTCAATATAGGGGAAAACTTATGAAGAAGTTTCACCTAAAGTTGACTTTTATAGTTTGGAAGCTAAAAGTCAACTTTGAGCTTAAGAGGATATAATCCTCTTTTGCCGTATTGAGATTATACTATAAAAACTATAAATTTTACAAATGGATAAAAAATGATACTACTAAGTGGACCATGTGTTATAGAGAGTGAAGAAAATATTTTTAAAATCGCAAAAGAGTTAGAAGTTTATCAAAACGATAAGTCGATAGACTTTTACTTTAAAGCTAGTTTTGATAAAGCAAACCGTACTTCATTAGAGTCTTTTCGTGGGCTTGGGATGGATGAGGGATTAAGAATACTTCAAAAAGTAAAAGATGATTTTGGTTACAAGATAGTAACTGATGTTCACGAATCTACTCAAGTTCAAGCCGTTGCAGAGGTTGTAGATATGCTTCAAATCCCAGCCTTTTTATGTCGTCAAACAGACCTTTTAGTTGCTTGTGCAAAAACAGATAGAAAAATCAACATAAAAAAAGGGCAATTTTTAGATGGTAATGCGATGCAATACCCTGTACTAAAAGTGTTACAAACTAGAGGATGCAAAGATGCAACTTATGAGAACTCTCAAAAGCACGGAGTATATCTATGTGAGAGAGGTAACAGTTTTGGTTATGGCAATATGGTAGTAGATATGAGAAACCTTGTAACTATGAGAGAGTTTGCTCCTGTTATATTTGATGCGACTCACTCTGTTCAAATGCCAACTGCAAAAGATGGAAAAACTGGAGGGGATAGCTCTATGGTTAAGTACTTAGCAAGTGGTGCAGCTGCTGTTGGAGTTGATGGGTTTTTCTTTGAGACACATTTTGACCCTAGCATCGCACTAAGTGATGGACCAAATATGATAAAATTAGACGAGTTAAACAGACTTATAACAAAAATTAAAAAGATAAATGAGATAACTTTATGATAGAGAGATACCCAACTAAAAAGATATATGTCGGTGATGTGGCTGTTGGTGGAGATGCACCCATAAGTACTCAGTCTATGACATTTACAAAAACTTCTGATGTTGATGCCACAGTTGAGCAGATAAGAAGACTTCATTTTGCGGGGTGTGATATAGTAAGGTGTGCAGTTCCCACTATGGCAGATGCTCATGCACTAAAAGAGATAAAAAGTCGCATCCAACTTCCACTTGTTGCCGATATACACTTTAATCACCGTTATGCTCTTATAGCTTCTGAAGTGGTTGATTGTATCCGTATAAACCCAGGTAATATTGGCTCAAAAGAGAGAGTAAAAGAGGTTGTAAAAGCTTGTCAAGAAAGAGATATCCCCATTCGCATCGGTGTAAATACTGGAAGTTTGGAAAAACAGTTTGATGACAAGTATGGTCAGACCGCTGAAGGGATGGTAGCATCTGCTGAATACAACATAAAGTACCTTGAAGATTTAGGATTTACAAATATAAAAATATCTATGAAAGCTAGTGATGTTGAGAGAACTGTAAAAGCTTATAGAATGTTAAGACCTAAAAACAACTACCCATTTCATTTAGGAGTTACTGAAGCTGGAACACTTTTTCATGCTACTGTAAAGAGTGCTATCGGTCTTGGTTCATTACTTCTTGATGGCATCGGCGATACTATGAGAGTTAGTATTACAGGGGAGATAGAAGAGGAGATAAATGTAGCACGAGCAATTCTTAAAGATAGTGGAGCTGTAAAAGATGGACTTAACATCATATCTTGTCCAACTTGTGGTCGCATCGAGGCTGATTTAGTAACTGCTGTTGCTGAGATAGAAAAAAGAACAGCACATATAAAAACACCACTAAATGTTTCAGTTATGGGGTGTGTGGTAAATGCACTAGGAGAAGCTGCTCATGCTGATGTAGCCATAGCTTATGGAAAAGGCAAAGGTATGGTTATGGTAAAAGGTGAGGTGGTAGCAAATCTAAAAGAGGATGCTCTTGTTGATAGGTTTGTAGCAGAAGTTGAAAAGATGGCAGAAGAGTAAAAATGCAAGAAAATTTATATAATTTAGCTTTTGAGAGAAGTATATTAAGTTCAATCATCTTTGAGCCTGAAAATTTTGATGATATAAGTAGTATTTTAAAAAAAGATGACTTTTATCTACCTGCACATCAAGATATATATGGTGCAATGTTGTCTATATATCAAGCAGACAACCCTATAGATGAAGAGTTTTTAAAACAAGAGCTTATGAAAGCTAAAAAATTTGATGAACAGGTTATGCTAGATATATTATCAGCAAATCCTATCTCAAATATTAAATCTTATGTAAATGAGATAAAAGATAAATCTTTAAAAAGGCATCTTTTAACATTAACTACAGAGATAAAAAGAGTAACGATAGAGGAAGAACTACCTAGTGCTGAGGTAGTTGATATAGTTGAGAAGAAACTATATGAGATAACTCAAGAAAACCAAACATCAGACTTTAAAGATTCTCCAACTATGACAGCTGAAACTTTAGCTTACATAAATGAGATGAAAGAAAGAGGCGATAATATCCTCGTTGGAGTTGATACTGGTTTTATGGAACTAAATAAGATGACAACAGGTTTTGGAAAAGGGGATTTAGTTATCATAGCTGCTAGACCAGCCATGGGAAAAACATCTTTTATACTAAATACAGTAAATTCCCTAGTTACAAAAGGTAAAGGTGTGGCTTTTTTCTCACTTGAGATGCCAGCTGAACAGTTGATGCTTAGGATGCTCTCTATCCAGACCTCTATACCTTTACAAAAGCTTCGTGTTGGGGATTTGACTGATGAGCAAAATGGTTATCTAAACGATGCTATAGCTAGGATGAACAATGCAAAGCTTTTTGTTGATGACCAAGGTAGTATAAATATAAACCAACTAAGAAGTAAACTTAGAAAGTTAAAAAGTCAGCATCCAGAGATAGAGTTGGCTGTTATTGATTATTTACAAATTATGAGTGGTATTGGCAATCAAGACAGACACTTGCAGGTATCTGAAATCTCTCGTGGACTAAAAATGTTAGCTCGTGAATTAAACATACCTATAGTGGCACTTTCACAGTTAAACCGTGGACTAGAAAGTCGTAACGATAAAAGACCGATGCTTAGTGATATCCGTGAATCTGGTTCGATAGAGCAAGATGCAGATATCATTTTGTTTGTTTATCGTGATGATGTTTATCTTTATAAAGAGGAAAAAGAGAGGGAAAAAGCAGCAAAAGCAGAGGGTAAAGAGTTTGTAAGTGAGTATGTAGAAAAAGAGGAAGAAGATGCTGAGATAATCATAGGAAAACAAAGAAATGGACCAACAGGTCATGTTAAGCTTGTTTTTCAAAAGAAACTTACCCGTTTTGTGGATGCACCATCTTTTTCAAAAGGGATAGAAACTGTTTATGAAAATGTAGATACAAAATCAGCTACTATAGATATAGGATCAAATGATAATATATCGATGCCACCTCTTTAAATTAAAATAGATATTTTATGAAATTAGAAGAAGTCTTTTTATTTAGATCTAAAAAGGACTTTTTTTATTTTTTAATAGGGTGTTTTTTTGTGCTTAGTTATTCACTTCTTATAGAGTATCAAAACTTTAAAAATCTTACTAGGTTTGATACAGCTATAGTTAAAGCTGTAGTTTTAAAACAATATACAAAGTCAAAAGGTACAAAAAAATATCAAGTTTTAAAACTAAAAAGTGATGATGGTTTTAGTTTTTATACTACAGCAAAATTATCATTAAAAAATGTTGTTGGTAAAAAACTAACTTTAGAGATAGATACAAAAAATATAACTTTTTTTGCTATCTTTAGATACTTTTATGCTTATAGCCATATTTTAGATATATCAGATACAACAACTCTTAAGCAAAAGATAAATGATAAGTTACAAAAGATACACAAAAATCAAGATATAGCAGATATCTATCAAGCCCTTTACACGGCTAAGCCTTTAGATAAAGATTTGCAGAGTTTGTTTTCATCTTTGGGAGTATCGCATCTTTTTGCTATAAGTGGTTACCATCTGGGAGTTTTAAGTGGTTTGATATTTTTACTATTTAGATACCCTTATAGTCTTTTGCAAGATAGATACTTTCCATATAGAAACTCTAATATAGATATATTTATAATTGTTGCTGTTTTATTGTTTGGATATCTTTTATTTTTAGATATGCCTCCATCATTGCTTCGTGCTTATTTTATGTTGGTATTTGGGTTTGTTTTGTATAATAGGGGGATTGAGTTAGTTTCTATGCAAACACTTTTAGTTAGTGTTATCATCTTAGTATCTTTTTTTCCTCAACTTTTTTTCTCTTTGGGTTTTTGGTTGTCTGTTAGTGGTGTTTTTTATATATTTTTATTTTTAGTTGAGTTTAAAACTTTATCTAAAAAATGGAAATTTATATTGATGCCTATTTGGGTTTATATTATGATATTGCCTTATTCTCTTGTTATATTTGGTAACTTTAGTATGTATCATCCTTTGTCTGTTGTTTGGACACTTCTTTTTAGTCTTTTTTATCCACTTAGTATATTTTTGCATCTTATTGGATTGGGTACTTTACTAGATAGATTTTTAGTTGAGTTTATATCTTTGGATAGTTCTATAGTTATGATATATCTAAATACAATATTTTTATATATTTGTGTTTTTTTATCATTTTTAGCACTTTATAAAAGATATTTTATCTATATTTTACTCTTTTATAATCTAGGTATTTTAACTTATGCTACAATTCGTTTATGAAATATTTATTAATAGTTTTTATCTTAATCTTTAGTGCTTGTAGCATAAAAAACTACGAAACAACTAAAATAAAGATAGTTATCATAAAATCACCAAAGTTAAAATTCTCAGATGTTGGCTACATACGAAATAGTAACGATGCCATAGAATTAGAACTCTTTAGTGCAGGTGTAGCGATAGAGAAGATAACTATAAACCATCTTATTTGTGTAAA
>JAMOQV010000030.1 GCA_027068615.1 Helicobacteraceae bacterium
TAGTTTTCAATGATCTCAAACTTTCTCATATCTTCAACCCGAAGTATGTCTGACTCCCCTTTGTGTTGGGTGCCTCTGTTTGTGGATGGGAATTATAGGAAAGTAGGGCTTAATAAAAGCTTAATGTATTAAGAATGTTAAAAGAATTTACGGAATTTATTTGTTTTTATTACCAAAGCCCTGTTTTTAGGGGTTTGGTTTTTACTCAAAAATAAAATAATATATAAAACAATATCTAGCTATTCTAAAAAAACCAGCTAAAAGTATAAAATATATAAATTTTAATCTAACCAATCCCGCTACTATTGTCAAAGGGTCACCTATAATTGGAAGCCATGAAAATAAAAGTGCAATATATCCATACTTATGTCCATAATAGATACTAATTCTACCAATTTTTGACTTTTTTAATTTTGTTTTTGTTTTATCATATAACCAATAACCTAACAGATAATTTACTATTATTGCTAAAATATTTCCAGTTGAAGCAAAGAACAAAGCAATTATAAATGGCATATCGTTAGTTAAAGCAACTAAAAAAGTTGCTTCAGAAGAGAAAGGAAGTATAGTTGCTGCTAAAAAAGCAGAAAGAAAGAGGATTAGTTCAGCGATTTGATATTCTCTATAACTGATGCTATCAGTTTATTTCTAGCTTCTATCGATGTCCAAGCTATATGTGGAGTTATATATAAGCTATCTTTGTTTTTTACACTTAGTAGTGGATGATTTTGTATCATTGGTTCTTTTGTTAATACATCAAGTCCAAAACTAAGATTTTTCTCATCTATAATCTTAGCTACGGCTTCTTCATTTATAATCCCACCACGACCAAGGTTTAAAACAACTGCACCATCTTTACACTTTTGTAACTCTTTATAGTCTAAAAGGTTATTTGTTTGCTCGTTTAATGGAGCATGTATAGATATGATATCACAAGTTGAGAGTAACTCATCTAAAGATACACTTTGATAATCATCAGTTTTATTTTTACCACTTGTTGAGTAGTAACAAACATTTGTACCAAAAGCACTAGCTACCTTTGCTACACCACGACCAATGCTACCTAAACCTATAATACCCCACTTTTTACTTTTTACTTCAAAAAATGGCTTACTTACATCTGTAAATATTTTTGACTTAGAGTATGAGCCATCTTTTACACTCTCATCATAGTATCTACTATGACCTATAAGATAAAAAAGCATCGAAAAGGTGTGTTGTATAACAGAGTCAGTTGAGTAACCTGCTACATTTTTAACATCAATACCAAACTCTTTAGCAGATACCAAATCAACATTGTTCATACCCGTTGCTGCTACACATATAAGTTTTAGTGTTGGTGTATTTTGCATATGCTCTTTTGTTATAAGCACTTTGTTTGTTACTACAACATCACAACCATTAATTCTCTCTTGTGTTTCATCTGTTGATGTTGTTTGATATACCTCAACATCTCCAAACTGTTCAAACCCACTTAAGTCAGTCTCTCCAAAAGTTAAAGCATCTAGTAAAACTATCTTCATATCTACCCTTTAAGCCCAAATATTTTTAAATTTAAAATCTATCTTACACTTATCTATATCAAATAAATAACTCTCATCTGTTAGTTTTTTATCTAATCTATACTTTTTATCTTCAAGTAGATAAATCTCTGCTGTTTTTAGTTGAGAATCTACTATAACATAGTACTTCACACCCTCTTGCTCATAAAGGTTGTATTTTTCATTTCTATCTTTTCTTTGTGTTGATGGGCTTAAAACTTCAAAAACCATTTTTGGAGTTTTTTTAAGATACTTATCTCCCAAATCTTTTCCACAAGCTACTAAAACATCAGGGGAGATTATAGTGTCATTTGCTACTTTATAGTCTATCTCCATAGCCATCAAACATTTTTCACATTTACCATTTACTTTTAATTCAATGTATATATTTCCAGAAACCTGCTGATGTCGTATCATAGGCTTAGGACTCATAGCATAAGGATAACCAGCTATAATCTCCCAATCACCCTCCCAATTTACATAATCTTCATAAGTATAATGTTCTTCGTAAGCTAAAGCACCCATCCTATCAACCTTTATCTATGCATCTTTGATTTTTGTTATCAACTCTCTTGATTTTTCTAATGCTTTTTCAACCTTATCAAACACAAGTGCCACAGCTAAACGGCGACCTTTATGTGCTTCTGGTTTACTAAATACCCTTACAAAAGAGTTTTCACTAAACAAGCTATCATCTACATCAACAACAGGAGCATAGTTGTGTGCTTCACTTTTAAATGCAGCAGATGCTCCATCTCCATAAAAAGTAAATCCTAGTGGTAGCCCTAAAACTGCTCTAAGGTGTAAAGCAAATTCACTTTGAGATTGAGTTATAAGTGTTACCATACCAGTATCGTGTGGTCTTGGACTTACTTCAGAGAAATAAACTTCATCACCTTTTACAAAAAGTTCAACTCCAAAAAGTCCCCTTCCACCTAAACCATCTGTTATAGTTTTAGCAATATCTTGTGCTTTTTGTTTTGCTACATCACTCATAAGTGCAGGTTGCCATGAAAATACATAATCCCCATCTCGTTGTTCATGCCCTATCGGCTCACAAAAAACTGTCTCTTTACCATTACGAGCCGTAAGCATAGTTATCTCATAGTCAAAATCAACAAATGCTTCTACTATAAGTTCACTTGCATCCCCACGAGCCTCTTTTGCTTCTTCCCACGATGCAGGGATATCTTCTTCACATCTTGCAACTGACTGACCATGACCAGATGAACTCATCACTGGTTTTATAACACATGGAAAACCTAACTCTTTTGCAGATTCAAGCATCCCCTCTTGTGTTGTTACAAACTTATAAGCACCAGTTTTTAAACCTAATTCTTCTGCAGCAAAAGTTCTAATATTTTTACGGTTCATAGTCTTACTTACCGCATCTGCATTTGGAATAACATTGAAACCCTCTTTCTCAGCATCAAAAAGTGCATCGATAGATATAGCTTCTATCTCTGGAAGTATATAATCTGGTTTTTCACGACGGATAATCTCTAAAACTGCATCTTTGTCTTGCATATTTACAACATAACTACGATGTGCTACATGGTGTGCTGGAGCATTTTCATATCTATCTACGGCGATAGTCTCAAGCCCTAGTCTTTGAGCTTCTATGATAACTTCTTTACCAAGTTCACCAGAACCAAGTAACATTACTTTTTTTGAGTTTGATTTAAGTGGAGCAGAAAATTGCATATATAATTCCTCTAAATTTATTAGAAGAATTATATCGTATTAGTATTTATAAAAAGTTATATAAAAAATTTAAGAATAAGAACAACAATAACCAGTAACAGAATTTACTTTTATATCAAAGTAGCTATTTGCCTCAACTTCAAAACTACATGGAGTTTGCATAGCTGTAAACTCTTTTGCATCTTTTAATTTTATCTCTATATCTCCACTTTGCATATCCATAATTTCAGATGCTTGTGTATTGAATCTATACTCTCCTATCTGCATAGAGCCAAGTGTTTTTGTAGAACCATCAGGCATAGTTATAGTATATGATGTTACTTTACCATCAAAATAACTATTCATATCTGTACTTACTTTAACATTTTCAAAAATCATTTATATTCCTTATTTTTTTTGAATAATATCAAATTTATTATTTATATTACTTTATTAAAAAGCTTAATTTATAGGAGTTTTGCAAGAAGTCTAATATATTTAACAAACACGAAAAATTCGTGTTTGTTAAGAAAAATTACTTCTTACGAGAAGCTCTTTTTCTTTCGTTTTCTGTTAAGAATTTTTTACGAATACGGATATTTTCAGGTGTAACTTCAAGAAGTTCATCATCTTCAATCCACTCTAATGCTCTCTCTAAAGACATATCTCTTGGTGGGATAAGCTTGATAGCTTCATCAGCACCAGAAGAACGAACATTTGACTGAGCTTTACCTTTACTAGGATTAACTGAAAGGTCATTATCTTTTGAATGCTCACCGATAATCATACCCTCATAAATCTTAGTCTGAGGTTTGATATAAAGTGTACCACGATTTTGAATGTTAAATAGTGAATAAGCAACTGCTTCACCATTCTCAGTTGAGATTAATGCACCATAACTTCTTGATTCCATTGAACCAGATGCTGGACGGAACTCTAAAAATGAGTGATTCATAACACCCTCACCTTTAGTATCTGTTAGGAATTGACCACGGAAACCGATTAATGCACGAGCTGGGATTTCAAATTCGATTCTTTGGAAACCTTGACCCATTGGCATCATTGATTTCATCTCAGCTTTTCTTTTACCAAGACGCTCAATTACACCACCACCTAAATCTTCAGGAACATCAATAACTAAATGCTCATAAGGCTCACATTTAACACCCTCTATCTCTTTTACGATAACTTCAGGACGAGAGATTCCAAACTCAAAACCTTCTCTTCTCATGTTTTCAGCAAGAACAGTGATTTGAAGCTCTCCACGACCAGAAACTTTAAATTTACCCTCACCAACAACTTCAAACTTCATCGCAACATTTGTTGTCATCTCAGCTTCAAGTCTATCTTTAATCTTGTTAGAAGTTACATGTGTACCCTCTTGACCAGCAAGTGGTGAATCATTTACTGAAAAAACAACTGTAAGAGTTGGTTCTTCTATATGCATAGGGTCTAAAGCTACAGGATTACTAGCATCACAAACAGTATCTCCAACATCAACAGTTTCCATACCAGCAAATGCTACGATATCTCCAGCTTCAGCTTGTTCAATCTCCATACGGTTAAGTCCATGAAAACCTATAAGTTTAGTGATACGACCTTTAACCATCTCACCGTCAGCCTTTGCAAGCATAACATTATCACCTTTTGCAACTCTACCATTGAAAATACGACTAATACCAATTTTACCAACATAGTTATCGTAATCTAGTGTAAATACTTGTGATTGAAAATCATTGTCAGGTGAACCCTCTGGTTGTGGAACATCATTGATAATAGCTTCAAAAATACATTTGAAATCGCCATCTTCATCTTCCATATCAGTTTTAGCCATACCATCACGAGCAGCTGCATAGATGATAGGGAAATCTTGTTGATCATCAGTTGCACCCATATCTGCAAATAGGTCAAACATCTCATCAACAACACGATCTGGCTCAGCAGATGGTTTGTCAATCTTGTTAATAACAACGATAGGTTTTTTACCAAGTGCTAGCATCTTTTTAACAACAAACTTAGTTTGAGGCATAACACCCTCATAAGCATCAACAAGAACTAAAACACCATCAACCATCTTAAGAACACGCTCAACTTCTCCACCAAAGTCAGCGTGACCCGGAGTATCAATAATGTTAATCTTGTGATCACCATATCTAATGGCAGTATTTTTAGATAAAATCGTAATACCACGCTCTTTTTCGATGTCATTACTATCCATCGCTCTTTCATCATGTTGTTCATGATCACCAAATGTACCAGATTGTTCTAATAGTCCATCAACTAGTGTAGTTTTACCGTGGTCAACGTGTGCAATAACGGCAATATTTCTTATTTTTTGCATATTAAGTATCTCTCCATTCCCAAATTATAGGGAAAAATTTTCGCGATTATATCTAAAACATCATAAAAATATGATTTAATTTTAGATATACTAAATTAAAAAAAGAAAAAATGTTCAATTATCCAATAAAATTAGATAAAATCTTTGATAAACTTATTCAAAATGATGCTAAACCAATCATCGTAGGTGGTTATGTTCGTGATGCAATTTTACAAATAAATTCACAAGATATAGATATTGAAGTTTATAATGTTGCATCTTTTGAATTACTTGAAGATATATTAAAAGAGTTTGGGACGATAAACAGTGTTGGGAAAAGCTTTGGTGTTTGTAAGCTTGATTTTGATGAGTTTAAACTTGATTTTACTCTACCTAGAAAAGACAGTAAAGTATCTGATGGACATACTGGTTTTGAGATAAAAGTTGATAGTTCGCTTGACTATAAAACAGCATCAAGTAGAAGAGACTTTAGCATAAATACAATAGGTTACGATATATCTTCAAAAACTTTACTTGACCCATTTAATGGCATCAAAGACCTAAAAGCCAAAGTTTTAAGAGTTGTTGATGCTACTAAATTTGGTGAAGACCCATTAAGAGTTTTAAGAGCGATGCAGTTTTGTGCGAGATTTGAGCTGGTTGCAGATAAACAACTAATATCTATTTGTCAAAATATGTGTAAAGATAAATTACTAAATGAATTGGCTTCTGAGAGAATATTTGAAGAGTTTAAAAAACTACTAAAATCTTCAAAACCATCTATAGGTTTGACATTTTTAAAACAAATTAATGCTTTAGAATTTTTTTATGAACTTAATTTAGAAAAAAAAGAGTGGGATATTACTTTAGAAGTATTAGATAGATGCGAAAAAAATATAACTACTCAACTAGCATTACTTTGCTACCAAATGACAGAAAAAAATAAAGATAGTTTTATAACAAAATTAACAAACCAAAAACAATTAGTAAGAGAGATAAAACAGTATCATCATATAGTAGATTATGTGACCAATAAAAGTAAAACTTTAAAATACTCAATCATAAAAGATGCTAATTTAAAAAATATAAATCTTTTTATAGTAGCACTCGGTTATAAAAAGAAAAATTTACAATATTTAAAACCACTTATACATGGTAAAGAACTTGTTAAAGTTGGATTTAAACCATCTAAAGAGTTTTCAAATTTACTTCAACTAACCTATGAAATTCAATTACTTCATCTTTAAGATATCAGAAGCATTGTTAATATCTGCTATTACCCCTATAGTAAGAACAGCATTTTGTATCGCTTTATTTATCTTACTTTTATAAGTTTGCTTATTATCAGTATCAAATTTCTCTATAATATTTTTATAAACACTTTCAAACTCTTGAAGTGCTTTAATCACAGGAAAAGTTATAAGATTATGTGTAGATATTTTTATAGCTAGGTCAAACCCTTTTTTTATCTTAGCATCATTATCATCTATTTTTAAATATCTTTGATTTGTTTTTTTATCTAGTTTAATCAATGAATTTAAAACTTCAGCAAGACCATCTCTTGTTATAGGCATATTAGAAATTTTATTGTTCACATAAGCTTTTTTTTCTGTTAAATCCATTTTTGCTATTTTTTGTACTAAATCAGAATGATTTTTATCATCTTCTTTACCACTACTTTTTCTACCGAGTATTTTTTTAAACATTTTATACTACCCCATTGTTTTTTAAGAAATTCAAAGTTTTGAACTATCAATCTCTATAACTGTATGAACATTACCTCTAGGATTATAATCGGCAATTATCTTCATATATTTTGGTTTTAGCTTTTTTTCTAAAACATCATATATCTCATTGGCTGAGTTTTCATGGCTTACATGCTTATCTCTAAAAGAATTTATATAAAGTTTTATAGCTTTTAACTCTACTACCCATTTATCTGGTGTATATTCTAAGTAGATAGTTGCATAATCAGGATAACCACTTCTTGGACAAAGACAAGAAAATTCAGGTAATGTCATCTTTATAAGATAATTCTTATCATGGTTATTTGGCCAAATCTCTAAATCTTTTTCAACATCAAATTCTGTTACTATTTTTTCACCGTATTTCATATTTGTTCCTTAAATAATATTTTACTCTAATGGAGCTAGGTACTTACCTTGTATGTAGTCAATACCTATATTTTTTATCAAATTTTTAGTTTTCTCATCTTCAATCATTTTAACCCAAGTTTTTACACCTTTTAAATGAGCCATGGTATTATAACCTAAAACTATAGATTTATATTTTGTAGCATCTTTTGTATAAAAAGAATCAAATCGTATAGCATCTATATCTAAATCTCTAAGATATAAAAAACTTGTATTTAATGCACCAAGTCTATCTATGGCTATTAAAATCCCCATATCTCTTAGTGAATTTAAAATATAATTGTACCTAGTTATATTTGGATAATATTCAACTTCACTTAAAATAAACATAATCTTTTGATGGTTAAAAATCTCTCTAATACGAGATAAAAAAGATGCACCTCTTAAAGATGCAGGAGAGATTGAGATAGCCAAAACTTCATCACCACAAAAATCATTTGATTTTTTTAAAATCTCTTCTAAAATCATTAAATCATACTCAACACTAAGACCAAGTTTTTTCACAATTTTCATATATGATTTTGGGTAAAGTAACTTTGCATCTTTTGTCTTTAGTTTTATAAAACACTCTCTAATAACACTTTTATCTGTAGTATCAAAAACGGGTTGTGTGTTTAATATGAAGCTTTTATCTTTTATAGCATTTACAACTAAAGATTCAAGTTCATTTGGATTTATTTGCTTTTTATTTTTCTCTTTTTGTAAATCAAAAAGATTCTCTATAAGATATTCAAGTTCATGTGAATAAGATGTATCAGTTATAGTTAAAGATACTTTAACTTCCATATCATCAACTTTAAAGTCATCCATTTTAAGATGCATAAGTTCCATAATAGTTTTATACTTAGTATCTATACCTTTAAAACCTATAAGAAAATCACCACTCTTCATATGACCTATAGGGAACTTATGAATCCCTTTAGCCTCTAAAAAGTCACTTACCCAACGGACAACTTCAAAAAGAACTTTATCACCATTTTGCATCCCGTATAAGTTGTTTATATCATAAAGATTATCTACACTTAAAAGCATTAAAGTATATTTTTTTTCTTTTTTTATCTCTTTATTTAAATATTGATACAAATACTCTCTTGAAAAAGTATTTGTAACTCTATCTGTAATATTTACACTAAAACCATGATAAATAAGATAAAAAATAAAATATATACTAACAAGTAAAAGTATGGTAGATTCTATATAAAAAGTAAGCTGTAAACTACTGTAAGTAGTTATAAAAGTATGAGAGATTAAAGCTAAAATAAGCCCAAAGATAGGAAGACCTATCCTAAGTGCTAACTTAAAACGGTACTCTCTTTCTTTAGTTTGTGGAAGTAGCATCTACTACCTAAACATCTAAATGTTTAACATCTTTTGCATGAGTTTCTATATAGTTACGGCGAGGTTCAACTTCATCACCCATAAATAGAGTAAAGGCATCTGAAGCTACCTCTGCATCTTCTATAGTCACTTGAAGAAGCACACGATTTTCAGGTGTCATAGTAGTTTCCCAAAGTTGTTCAGGGTTCATCTCACCAAGACCTTTATATCGTTGGATATATGCACCTTTGTTTGCAGAATCTATAACAGATTGTAAAGCATCTAGCATATCTATATTAAGTTCTAAATCCCACTCCTCAATCTTCTTGTAAACAAAACTAGCTTCATTAAAGTGTGGAGCTGAGAAAAGGTCATCATTTATAAGTAACTCTTCCATACCACCTTTTGTTTGAACAAAGATGTGGATAGAATCTTCACTTACAGTTTTTGTTAGTATGTTATTTTCACTTTCAACTAAAAACTTTTCAACTTCAACAAACATACTTTTATAATCAAGACCTATAATATCTGGGTTTTCTATAAAGTGTCTTATAAGATGTACTAATGCATATCTTCTCTCAAGTGCATTCAAACTACCACGATAATGGTCAACCATTTTAAAATACGACACTAAGTCATTATGACCAATAGATTCGATGCCAAGAGAATCAACACCCTCATCTATAAGAAAGTCATTTATAGCTCTATCATCTTTAAAGTAAATCTCTTTTTTACCTTTTTTATAACGGTAAAGTGGTGGTTGAGCAAGATACAGATAACCTTTTTCAACAATATCACGGAAATGTCTAAAAAAGAAAGTTAGTAAAAGAGTTTGTATGTGAGAACCATCAACATCGGCATCGGTCATAATTACGATTTTATGGTAACGAAGTTTTTCTTCTTTGTACTCTTCACCTATACCACAACCCATAGCTGTAATCATATTTGTAATCTCATCAGATTTTAAAATCTTCTCTAATCTTGCTTTTTCAACATTTAAAATCTTACCTTTAAGTGGTAATATCGCTTGAAAAACTCTATCACGACCCATTTTAGCAGAACCACCAGCAGAGTCCCCTTCCACCAAGTAAAGTTCACAGATGCTAGCATCTTTACTTTGACAATCTGCAAGTTTACCAGGAAGTGTTCCAACTGACATATTGTCTTTTCTACGAGTTAGTTCTCTTGCTTTTTTAGCAGCTTCACGACCACGAGCAGCAGCCAATGCTTTTTGAACTATCGCTTTTGCTTGTATAGGATTTTCTTCAAAATACTTACTTAAAAGTTCGTAAGTTTGTTTTTGAACAAGTGGGCGAACATAAGTGTTTCCAAGTTTACCTTTTGTTTGACCCTCAAACTGAGGTTCAGGTACTCTTGCACTTACGATAGCGATAAGTCCCTCTTTTACATCATCTCCAGATATTTTTACATCTTTTTCTTTTACAGCTCCATTTTTAGAGTTATATTGAGAGATAACACGAGTTAAACCTGCTCTAAATCCAGCCTCATGAGTACCACCATTTGGTGTACGGATGTTATTTACAAATGATGCAAGTTTTTCATCATAACCATCATTATACATAAGTGCTATATCAAACTCTATATCTTCTATCTTTGCAGAAAATGAGTAAGTTTGAGCTACTACAACTTTTTTGTTCATATCATTTACATACTGAGCTATACCACCCTCAAAGTGGTAAACCTCTTTAGTTCCCGTTCTTTCATCATTAAATTTTATAGTGATAAAAGGGTTTAAGTATGCTAACTCTTTAAATCTTTTTGCTAGATATTCATACTCAAAAGTTACAGTATCTGTAAAGATACTTGCATCTGCTGAAAACTCTATAGTAGTACCAGTTTTACGAGTAGTGCCAGTTACAGCTAAAGCTTCTTGAGGGATACCCTCTTTAAAGTCCTGCTCATGAATCTCACCATCACGATAGATTGTCATATGTAAGTCAGAAGAAAGAGCATTTACAACAGAAACACCAACACCATGTAAACCACCTGAAACTTTGTAAGTATCTTTATCAAACTTACCACCAGCATGAAGAACTGTTAAAACAACAGTTGCAGCACTCATACCCTCAGTAGGATGCATACCTGTAGGGATACCACGACCATTATCACTTACTTTACAAGTTCCATTTTTTGTAAGTGTTACTGTGATAGTATCACAATGACCTGCCATAGCTTCATCTATAGAGTTATCTATGACTTCATACACCAAATGATGTAAACCACGATGCCCAGTATCACCAATATACATACCTGGTCTTTTACGAACAGCCTCTAGCCCTTTTAAGACTTTGATATTACTAGCACCGTAGTTTTGTTCCATTTTTTTCTCCATAAAGCATAATTGAATAGATTTTAGCTAAAAGT
>JAMOQV010000031.1 GCA_027068615.1 Helicobacteraceae bacterium
TAAAAGGTTATATAAGATGGGTATTTATAAGTAGTGTGTGCAATCTTTGGAATACTAGGTAGATATAATGAGCAACAAGCTAAAAAAGCTTTAGCCCTTTTAATTCATCGTGGTAGGGATTTTTGTGGTGTTGTTCAAGATGAAAACTTTTTTTTTGCACATCAAAGACTAACTATAACAGATAGCTCCCCTGCATCAAATCAACCACTAAGATATAAAAATATTTTGCTCTCTTTTAATGGGGAAATTTACAATTTTAAAGAGTTAAAAAAAGAGTTAAATTTTGATTTTAAGACAGATGGAGATGGAGAGGTTATAATTGCTTCTTATTTAAAATGGGGAGTTGATTTTGTAAAGCATCTTCGTGGGATGTTTGCTATAGCATTGAAAGATGGAGATACTCTTTATCTTTTTCGTGATAGACTTGGTAAAAAACCAATTTTTTATCATCATAGCTCTAGTTTTATTTTTGCATCAGAGATAAAAGCGATAGTTCCTTTTTTAAAACAAAAAAAGCTTAATTATGATGCTTTTTTTAGTTATATGTCTTTTTTAGCACCAATTCCACCTTTTACATTTTTTGATGGTATTAAAAAGCTTGCTTCTGGAGAGTATCTTATATATAAAGATAATAAAACAGAGGTAAAAAGATATTTTGATCTATTGGATACCAAATCAAACTTTATAGTAGATAGGGATGAAGCCATATCTCTTTTAGAAGATAAATTAAAAGAGTCTATATATCTAAGGTTAGATACTGATGTTGAGATAGCATCACTTTTATCTGGTGGGATAGATAGTGCTACTATAAATTATTTTTCATCATTATATGGTAAAAAACTTCAAACTTATACACTTGGATATGATGGATATTCAAAATATGATGAGACAGAAGAAGCAAAAGATACAGCTAAATTTTTAGGTATAAAAAATAAAGAGGTAGT
This sequence comes from Helicobacteraceae bacterium, assembly GCA_027068615.1. GTDB lineage: Bacteria > Campylobacterota > Campylobacteria > Campylobacterales > Sulfurimonadaceae > Sulfurimonas. Next base: position 945 of record JAMOQV010000031.1, read on the forward strand.
GATAACTAAAGATGATTTTTTAGATGCCAGTGATAAAGTCTTAAATACTTTAGATGAGCCATTGAATGATCCAGCATCTGTACCACTTTATCTACTGTTTGAAGAGATAAAAAAAGATGGGTATAGAGTTGTTTTAAGTGGAGAGGGAAGTGATGAACTCTTTTTAGGTTATAGGCAGTATTTTGAGTATCTGGATATAGAAACTCTAGCATCTTTAAAAAATAAAGGTTGGTTAAAAAATTATTTTCGTTCAAATTTTTCAAATAAAAGAGAATGGGAACATTATAAAAGAATTTTTGAAAATACAACACTTTTTCGTACTTCTGGAGAGTGTTTTTCAGACCTTCAACAAAACAACTTATTAAAAAGAAATGTAAAAGACAATAACTCTTTAAAATACTTAAAGCCATATTTAGAGAGGTTTGAAAATTCAAAACATACAGATAAAGCAACTTGGTATTCATACATAGACTTAAATCTATTTCAAGCTGAACACTTCTTAACTAAGCTTGACCGTGTAAGTATGGCTCATTCCATAGAATCAAGAACACCATTTTTAGATCATGAATTGGTATCTTTAGTATTTAGTATGGATTCAAAACTCAAGTATAAAGATGGTATAACAAAATCACTTTTAAAACAGCTTATGAAACCATATCTTAATGATAAAATCTTAAAAAGGAAGAAAAAAGGTTTTTCAAATCCATATATGGAGTACTTAGTAGATGCGAATAAACTTCAAATTATTATAGATGTCAACAATGAAACAGGACTTTTTAAAAAAGATGAGTTACAAAACTATATAGATGGTGCAAAAAAAGGTGCTTTTAAACAGCATATTTGGGGTTTATATGTGTTATCTGTTTGGTTAAAGAAGAATATACTTTGAGATAAGAGATTTATCTCTTAT
>JAMOQV010000032.1 GCA_027068615.1 Helicobacteraceae bacterium
GAGAGTTTAATACCAAAACAACTATAATGTCCCTACAAAAACAAACCACTTAATACAACATTCTTATTTAAAAAGTTAAAATAAGAACAGAAAAGTGAAGGATCAAAGATGAGTACAAAAAGAAAAACATATAGTGCAGAATTCAAAGCAAAAGTAGTTTTAGAAGTTTTAGAGGGTGAGATGACACTCAATCAGATAGCGAGTAAATATGAACTGTTACCATCAAATGTAAAGAATTGGAAGAAGATATTCTTAGAAAACATGAGTCTTGCATTTGATAAAAGTGCAGTTGTAAAAGAGTATAAAGAGAAGATAGAAACACTACAGAAAGATAAAGATTCTATGGCAAAGAAAGTTGGAGAGTTGACACTAGAAAAGGATTTTCTTGAGGGAAAGCTCGTCAGCTTGGTCTCATCTAAAACAAGAAAAACTTTTACAGATACCAAGCATAAACTATCGTTAAATAAGCAGTGTAAACTCTTGCATATTGCAAAGTCAACTCTTTACTATGCACCTGTAAAGAGATTCAGTAGTGAGTGGGAGATAAAGCTTTTAAATGCACTTAATGAGATACATTCAGAATTTCCATACTATGGAACACGAAGATTAGTAACAGCTCTTGAGAATGAAGGCTATTTTGTAGGAAGAAAGCTTATCAAAAGTGCTATGGAGTATATGGGAATAAGAGCCTTATACCCGAAGCATAAGACGACACAGGCATATAAAGAGCATTACAAATATAAGTACCTGCTCAAAGAGTTTAAAAATGATAAAAATCAAGTTATTATTGATACACCGAATAAAGTATGGGCTACTGATATAACCTATATTAAACTTGAAAAAGGTTTCGTGTATTTGGCAGCAGTTATAGACTGGAACAGTAAAAAAATACTCTCTTGGAAAGTATCAAACACTATGGATGTAAAACTTACAACAGATGTGTTAAATGAAGCATTGTCACGCTATCCCAAACCAGAAATATTTAACACAGACCAAGGTTCACAGTATACTGCACAGGCTCATGTAAATATACTTAAAAAACATAGTATTAAAATTTCTATGGATGGTAAAGGAAGAAGTATCGACAATATCTGTATAGAGAGATTCTGGAGAACGATTAAGTATGAAGAGATATATTTGAATGACTATAAAAGTATGAGTGAGCTTAAATACTCTATAGATAATTATATAGTAAAATACAATTCAAGGCGCTTACACTCTGCTATTGGGAATAAAACACCTAACGAGGTTTATGATACTTTTATCAATAATTTAGGGTTTAAAAATAAAGAGTTACCAGAAGTAGCATAATAAGTGAAATAAGAATGTTGGTTTAAGTGGTCTTGACAAAGGAGGACATTAAACAAACAAGGGGTGTAAAAATCTGAGCCACGGCTTTAGCCATGAAGAATGTTGTTTTAAAAATAAATTGAAGTTCCGAGTATAGTTTTTATGCAAATAATTAGTATCCTAAGTCTAGTTTAGTTATAATTGAAGATAAGGATTTACCATGCTAGATGAATTAAGAGAGTATCAACGAACTGTCTTCAAAAAAAATAACTTTACATACAAAAGATATTTTCATCAAACTTTAAATCTTGATAAAAAACTTGTAGGAATCATAGGTGCTAGAGGTGTAGGAAAAACTACATATCTTATACAGTACCTAAAAGAGTTAGACCTACCTTTTAGTAAAAAACTCTATATCAGTGCAGATACTATTACGATACCATCTCTTTTTGAAGTAGCAAATGCTTTTTACAAGGAAGAGGGTAAACTCCTAATCATAGATGAGATACATAAGTATAAAAACTTTGAGCTAGAACTAAAAAAGATATATGATATTCTTGA
>JAMOQV010000033.1 GCA_027068615.1 Helicobacteraceae bacterium
CCATTTGACCATGCAACATTTGGTAATGCTCCAAAAGCACCATTTAGGTTAATCTCTCTTAAACCTACTTTAGCTTGAGAGATAGCATATAGTTTAAGATAAGCTGATTCAACACTCTCAACTGCACCATCTTCAAATAAGAAACATACTTTAAACTCTCCTTCTTTTGAACCTTCACTCATCATCTGAGTATAAAGTGCAGAGATAACTTGAATGTTTTTATGAGCATCGCCATGAGCTTCATCCGAATAAGGAGTAAAAGCATTTAAACAGCTTCTTAAAAACTCAACATTGATGTTACAAACCACTTCATTTTTAGTAAAATCAACCTCTATACCTTGTTCTGCCAATGCTTTTATAAAGATAGCAGCACTACCAAAGTTTTCATCCCAGTTGATTAGTGGGTATGTTGCTTGAAGAGATTTTTCTACATTTAACTGACCTAAGTCAACTCTAGCTATACCAAATGCTAATGGGTCTTTATAACCTTTAGTATTTGTTTTTATATCCTCTATCAGAGCTTTAAAAGCATCTGTTGTTTGTATGATTTCCATAAATTCTCACTTAAATTTTATTTTTGTTATTATATTGAAAGTTTATTAACGGCTACTTTTGTATAATAGCTTTATGAATAAATGGATTGAACTTTTTAAAAATAATGATTATATAGGTGTTAAACAGTATCTAAAAAAAGGTGCTGATATAGATGAAGTAAATGATGTAGGTGAGGGTGTTTTAACTTGTGCATTAAGAGCTAGATGTGATTTTGATTTGCTTATGTTGTTGGTTGAGAGTGGTGCAGATATAGATGATTTTGATGATGAGGGTGTATCTGTTTTTGATATGGCTATAACTTATGACAATATGGAGATGGTAGAGTACCTTATACAAAAGGGCAGAGATGTAAACTATACCACAAGAAGAAGTAAACTAACTCCACTTATGGTTGCATCTTGTTATGGAAGAGTTGAGATTTTAAAAACACTTTTAGCTAATGGTGCAAATCAAGATGCAGTTGAGTCAAAAGGTCTTAAAGCAAAAGATTTTGCTAGAAAGATGAATAAAAAGTCTGTGTTAGAGTTGTTAAAATAAATAATTTTACTATTAATCTGAGTTTGACAATAGAATCCCTATATTTGGGTATTTTTTATTGTCAAATTTAGGTTATTACATACTTTTTATCATAGTTTCTATAAACTCAATCTCTTTTTTATTTAGTTTATATTTTTTATAAAGTTGTTTATCAATCTCTTGAATTGATTTAGTCCAATCTATATCAGAGTTTGATGTAAAATTTTGTAGAGGTATAAACTTGTATGTTTTAGATGTTGCATCTTGACTGGCTTTTCCAACACTGTGCATAAATCTTGCAAATTTTGTAGTAAAATATTTACAAATATTTAATGATGAGAGTTTATCTAACTCTAAATTTACACCAACTACTATATACGATTCTGTACAAATTGTATTTGGTTCACCTATAAATGTATTTAGATTATCATCTTTCGATTCGGTTCCTATATTATTTGCCCGTGGTGTATATACTTTATATTTATCTATCCAATCTGTATTTTTATTTATCTCAGATTTTTCTACATACCCTATTTGTTTACCTTTACCATAACAAATTATAGGTTCTTTTAAACCTTTTTTTATAGCTCTAAATTTTTTATCCTTAGTAAAATATCCTCTAAAACCAAATGGTCTTAATGGTGAAATATACTCTTCAAATGATTTAAAATCTTTATCTTTTTTTATTTTCTCAAGTATATTTACAGCTAAATTATAACGAATAAATATATCAATATTTTTTGTTTTTAAATTACGGTTTGATATATTTTTAG
>JAMOQV010000034.1 GCA_027068615.1 Helicobacteraceae bacterium
GGTATTGCCGATCAAGAGCGTTTTTCATATAAGATTAATTCTACAAAAGAGATAGAAGATATTCGTGCCTTTGTAGCTCTTTTTCATTTGAGTGATGGGCTTAGGTTTTGGGCAATGGATGCCATTGATGCGTCAAGCCTGCAGATTAATAAGATGCGAGGATTTGTGGAGTATGATGCACTCAACTCAGCCTATAAAAATCTTTATATCTCAGCAACGCTCAATAAACTCAACTATACATATAATCCAAAACTTGATGCAATTCATACACAAAAGAGTGAACTTGAGTTCTCAAAAGGTGTTTTGTCTATCTATCCAAAAGAGGCCTATACCTACAAAGTGCCTCTTCAAAAGAGTTGGGTAAAAATTGATTTCACAAAGCCACAGAGTATGCTTACGCTACATCTTTTGTTTGATGCACGTTTAGATAGTGACATTATGCATATTTTAAATGCATATAAAATCAGCCTGCCGTTTGTGCAGCATACGGGTAAAATAAAAACAGATTTAAGACTTGCAATCAATCTTGAAACACTTGATGTTGACACGCAGGGAACTTTTTCTACCAAAAAAGCCAATATTGATTATTCGGGTATCAATCTTGATGTAAAAGATTTGCTTGTAAAACTCAACAATTCCGATATTACCATCGTACATATGAAAGCATACTATAAAAATGGTGTTGATGCTGTTGCAGATGCTACTGCACACTACAACACAAAAAGCTCTACAGGAGAGATTACTTTTTATTTTACAAAAATACAACTCTCCGCAGATGAATATCTCAAAACCCAAAAAAAGCCTCTCAAAGTTGTATATAAGATTTTTCCAAAGAAAAGCAAACTCATAATAGACAAATCAAAATGGCATTTTAAGGATGTTGTATTTGTGCTTGATCCTTTAACACTCTCTCCTGATTTTGAGAGTTTGTATGTCAATATTCCAACAACTCGTTTTAGTATTGAAAATATTGCCAAGGGTGTTTTAAAAGGTGCAATAGACATAAAACACCATAAGGCTGATTTTGCGCTCAATCTGTTAAAGCTAAATTATATGGGTATTGGGCTGATGCACCCTGCAGCAGATGTAAAACTGCATATAGATAAAAATATTCATATAAGTTCTTCTAAGAATATTGTACTCAATATGAATGGGGTACCATGGAATGTGCAACATCTTTTGCTCAAGATTGAGAAGCAAAAGGTGCAACTTCAACGCGCCAAAGTAAAAATAGACAACTACTTTAAAGCAGATATGCGGGTTCTTTATAATACTAAGAGAAAAAGAGGAGATATCTATCTGAGAAATGTTGTTTTTACAGATCCAAAAACAAAAAAAGTGCTTTATCATAAAAAACAGGCGCACTTATTGATAAAAACAAAGAAAAAAGAGACCGAAATTGACATCAAAGAGTTAGAGGCCATACTTTTTATCAATCAAAAAAGATGGATATTGAATTTTAATTCTCTTGGAAAAATTGCTAAAAATTTCAATATTTTAAGAAAATATCATATAGATAACGGAAATATACTTTTTTATAAAAATAATAATGAAGAGGCGTTGCATTTTAAAGCTTCTCTGCGTTACAAATATAAAATATTAACAAACTACGGCAAAGCAGTGCAACACTACAAAATAGAAGGAAAAATACTTAAAAATAAAACGCTTTTACTCTCGATAAACAATAAAGTGAATATTCGTGTGGATAAAGATATATATATCACAATTGACAACAGTGGTGTTGATATCAATGAGTTACTTGCATTTATAAAATCACTGCCACAGCAAAAAACAAAAAAAGCAAATACAAATATCTATGTCAAGGCAAAAAATTCATATATATA
>JAMOQV010000035.1 GCA_027068615.1 Helicobacteraceae bacterium
GCTGGCATATCTAAATCACCATCACCTAAAGCTGAAAGTGTAAAGTTACCTTTAGTGTTATAGCCAACTGTAAATGAACCTTTTTCATCATCTAAATCACAGATAAGTGAAACACCTAAAGTATTTGTTAGAGTTGGTATCATAGTAAGTTTAAACTCACTGTACTTCTCTATAAGTGCTACCAATCTAGCTATATTTTTAGAGTTTGGATGGTTATATAAATCCGCTCCAACAAGTAGAGAGAAACTATCTTTTTTCTTAAGATTTTTTTCTAAATCTTCCATAAATTTCTCATCTGCACCAATGATTTCTAAAAGTTTATTATCATCTACTTTAACTTTTTTAGAGACTTTTTTAGGAACCATTTTAGATTTTTCAACTTCTACTTCTTCCTCTTCGCCTGTTTCTTCATTAACTTTCATCTCTTTAACTATCTCTACAACTTTTTCTTTTATAGTTTCAGTTACAGTTACAGTTTTTGTTGAATGAAATGTTTTTAGATACTTAGCAAGTTTTGCAGGTAGTTTTGACTTATCTGCAAAAAGGTCTAGTATAAGGTAAAGTACAGCTTCCTCTTGAAGTGGTGCATGAGTTACACTCATCATACCCTTAGCAAGTCCCTCAACAACTACATCTTTTACAGGGTGGAAGTATATACCAGCACCTTTATTTACAGTCATAGAGTTATTTAGTGAATATCTTGCATTTGGATTATCACTTTTTATAGCAGTACCAACAGAGATAACAAAGTTAGAGTTCATCGCTTCTTTTAAGTCACTTCCATATAAAGAAGTTCCACTTATCTCGCTATAATCTTTTAAGAAAGTTTGGAATGCTTTTGCTTCTTTATTTACAAGCTTAACACCTAATTTTTCTTTTAGTTTTTGAAGTAAGTAAGCTTCTTCATTTGTTATAGTTGAAGTAAACTCTATCGTATCTGCTTTTTTGAAAGCTTCAACTGCACGATTAAATGCATCTTCATCTTTAGTAACATCCGCATTTTGATAATCAAATCCATATCTACCAGCACCACAAAGTGAAACATAGTTCCATTCATTCATAACACGGTAGATTTTTTCCTCTGGATTTTCAATACTTGTAGCTTTTACATCATAAGTGATTTGACAACCAGCTGAACAATGACCACAAGTAGCAGGAATTTGTTTTAATTCCCAAGCATTTGATTTATACATAAAGTGAGTATCAACTAAAGCACCAACTGGACAAACAGCAGCACATTCCCCACATGAAGTACAATCAAGTACATCAGTACCATTTGTTAAACCTATAAGAGATTTGTTTAGCTTATTCCACATAGCATAAGCATCTTTTGGCATTGACTCTTTATACTCAGCATTTAGTGCATCTGCACCTCTTTTAATAGTTTTTAAAGAGTTATCCCCTATCATATCTTTACATACAGTAGTACATCTCTCACAAACTATACAAAGACCTGGATCGTAATGTATATGACCCCAATCATGAGATGGTCTATGAACATCTTTTATGGCATAGTTTTGAGAGTCAACTCCTATCTCTAAAGTATAGTTTTGAAGTTCACATTCACCTGATTGATCACAAACACCACATTGCAGAGGGTGATTTACATCATAAACCTCCATAATTGCACGGCGCTCTTTTTCAATATTTTCAGTTGATGTTGTAATATTCATACCATCTTTAGACTTAGCATTACAAGCATATACCTGCTTACCATCAGCTTCAACAAGACAGATACGACAAGCTAAAGTCGGAGAACATCTTGTTAAATAACAAATCGCAGGGATAAAAATGTCATTTGCACGAGCAGCATTGAGTATAAACTCACCCTCTTGTGTTTGAA
>JAMOQV010000036.1 GCA_027068615.1 Helicobacteraceae bacterium
GTGTTGTCTAAGATAGATTCTATCAACTCTTTTGGAGCAGGTAGGTTTTCATCTTTTAGTCCTGCACTTGTTGTATTTACTACTAAATCATACTTTTTTAACTCAAAATCATCCCAAGTGTAACAGTTTTGAACTTTGTCTTTAAAGTATGCTAAGTTGTTAGCACTTCTGTTTAAAACATCAACCGTTAAATTATCTTGTAAAAATCTTGAAGCTAGTGCTTTAGCTGTTCCACCTGCACCTATAACTAATATAGTTTTTATATCTTTAAACTCTTTTATAGCTTGCATAAAACCATCTGCATCTGTGTTATAACCTATAAGGCGATTATTTTCATTTACTATGGTATTTACCACTCCAACAGTTTTTGCAAATCCTCTTACTTCATCACAAGCTTTATAAGCTTCCTCTTTATGTGGAACTGTTATATTTGCTCCACTTAAACCATAAGAAAAAAAAGTCTCTCTTAGTTTACTTCCATCTTCTAGTTTTATACGGATATAACATGCATCGTAGTTTAGATGTTTAAATACTACATTGTGCATAAGTGGGGAACGAGAGTGTGAAACAGGATTACCAAATAAAGCAAAAATCTTTTTCATTAGTCCAAATCCTCCAAAGAGTGGATTAATGCACCAAGTTTATTTTCAACTTCTAGGTATTCAAGTTCGTGAATGCTATCGGCTACTATACCTGCTCCAGCTTGTAGGACTACTTTGTCCTCTTTTACCATAGCTGTTCTTATAGTTATGGCACTATCCATATTGCCATCAAAACCAAAGTAACCTATGCTACCACTATAAAAACCTCTTTTGATGCCCTCATATTCTGCTATAAGTTCCATCGCTCTTATCTTTGGAGCTCCTGTCATTGTTCCAGCTGTAAAAGTTGCCATAAAAAGGTCAAACATATCTTTGTCATCATCTAACTCTGCTACAACATCAGATACTATGTGCATAACATGGGAAAATCTCTCTATATGCATCATATCGTTTACTTTTACAGTTCCAGTTTTAGCAACTCTTCCTATATCGTTTCTACCCAAATCTATAAGCATAAGGTGTTCTGAAAGCTCTTTTTTATCTGCTAAAAGCTCTCTTTCTAACTCCAAATCTCTTTGTTTAGTTTTACCTCTTTTTCTTGTTCCTGCAATAGGGCGAAGTAGAAGTTCACCATTTGTTAATCTTACCATAACCTCAGGAGATGAGCCAACTATATTAAAGTCTTCATACTCCATCAAAAACATATAAGGGGATGGATTTTTCGCTCTTAAGATTCTATAAAAACTAAAAGGGTGTACTTTTATATGTCTAGTAAATCGATTTGTCATAAGAACTTGAAAAACATCACCACTTCTTATCATCTCTTTTGATTTGTCTATCATCTCAAAAAATTTCTCTTTGGAGTGGGTAAAACTTCCCTTATCTTCGCCTATATTTCTAACACGGTGTTTATAAGTATATGTACCTTTTAAATCATCATGGATAGATTCAAACTTATCTTTAAACTCATTGAGTGTAGAGATAAGTGTGATTTGATGATTTTTATGTGAATATACTAAAACCATTTTAGGTAAAATCAAGTCTAAATCTGGTGTGTTTAATTCATCTTTTAAGTTATCCATATAAGAGTTTAGTTTTGGCTCAAAAACTTTTACCATATCGTAACCGATATAACCTATAAAACCATCAACAAAACCAACATTTAACTTGCTTACTGCTTCTTTGTATATGGTTGTATCTATGTTTTTATAGTAGTTTTTTAAAAAATCAAAAGGGTTTTCATCTTTTATATGTTTTGTTTGATTACTATCTGTATATA
>JAMOQV010000037.1 GCA_027068615.1 Helicobacteraceae bacterium
TATATGCTAGTCATAAAACCGTGTAGATGAAGAACATCTCTACACCCTGCTTTTTCAAAAAGATTATCTACATTTTGAGTTATTATAGCTATATCATTTGGGTACTTGTCTTTTAACTTTTTGATTTTTCTATGAGCTTTGTTTGGTTGTTTGTCTTCTAACTCAACTCTTCTTTTATCGTAAAACTCTATCGTTTTATCTCTGTTTTTTTGCATACAACCAGCACTACAAATATCTTCTATCTTATACTCATTCCAAAGACCACCACTATCTCTAAATGTACTTATACCACTCTCAGCACTTATCCCTGCACCACTAAAAATTATCACTTTTGCCATATCTAGCCTTTTTTTGATTTTTTAAATTATATAGTATTTATTAGACTGCTTTGTGTCTGTTTAACATTATTGATTTTATATATAGTTTTTTCCTATATACTAATTTTATATATAAAATTGTATAATAAACCAAAAAGGTCAATTATGTTTCATACAGGAAGCCCTGTTAAAGGGAAAGATTTTATAGATAGAAAAAAACATCTACCACTTTTTAAAGCCTATCTTGATAACAACCAACATATAATGATAAAAGCTCCTAGAAGATTTGGTAAAACTTCTTTGGTTAAACATATATTTGATTATGAAAAAGAGTATGAATATATCTACATAGATATAAGACTTAACTACTCTTTAGAAACTTTGGCAAACCATATAATTAACAAGGCTTATGAATTAGTAAAAATTAAAAACTTTATACAACAAACAAAAGAATCTCTTTTTAATCTTTTACAATCCATAAAAACTATCTCCATTCCAGAAGTAGCAGAACTTTCCATAGATATAGTTTCAAAAAAAACTGAGCCTATCGAACTTTTTATACACTCTTTAAACCTCGTAGATAAAATTGCAGAAGCTAAAAATATAAATATAAAAGTTATATTTGATGAGTTTCAAGATATTACAAACTTATACGACAAAAATATCTTAGAAGTATTAAGGTCAGTGGCTCAGCATCACTCAAACATAACTTATATATTTTTAGGAAGTATTGAATCTATAATGACTAAGATATTTGAGAGTAAAATATCTCCATTTTTTCACTTTGCTAGTGTTATACAGCTAGAGGGATTAGATATAGATGAACTCTACGACTACACTTCAAAAGAGTTTAGTAAAAAATCAATCAACTACGATAAGAAGATGCTTTATAAAACCATAGAGTTTCTTCAGGGACATCCAGAATATAGTGCAAAAGTTTTACAAACACTATACATAAATGCAACCATACAAAACAAACCCATAGATAAAAACTCTTGTTTAGAAGCAATAAGCTTTAGAGTAATAGAAAACAGAGCTTATCTTGATGAGATAATCTTAAAACTTAAAACAAAAAAGCATCATTTTGAGGTTGTATATAACATAGCAAATAGTATCAAATCAACTTTACCATCAGCAACTTTATACAACACCCACATATCACTTGAAGATATGGGGATTATAAAAAAAGTTCAAAAAGGTAAGTATAAAATTGTAGATATATTTTTAGAGATACTTTTAAAACAAAATGATGATACTATGGTTGCTTTTAATGATAAAATCAAGTTAGAATTATAACCAAGACACAAAGCTGTCCATTACTAACTTTATACTTCAGATATTAAAATATTTGGAGATAAACAATGTTGAAGTTAGCAAAAGATTTTTATATAACAGCTATAAATAAAAGGTTTGGCTACAGAAATTCATCTTTAGAAGAAGAGTATTTATATACTTTTATCTATAAAGAATATCAAATTGAGCTAA
>JAMOQV010000038.1 GCA_027068615.1 Helicobacteraceae bacterium
TGGTAGTTTCTTATCTATCATAGGGGTTATCGTTGGTCACTATATAGCTGATTTGGTAACTACTGAGACATTTTTCTTAACAGCTACATCACTGATAGGGTTTATCGCTCTTATGGGGATTAGTTCAAGAAACTCTCTTTTACTTATAGATTTTGCAAAATCACTTATAAATGATAAAGGTATTGAAAAAAGAAGAGCTATTGCTATAGCTAGTGCTACTAGAGCTAAACCTATTATGTTAACAGCTATTGCTATTATACTTGGTTCTGCCCTACTTGCATCTGATCCTGTATTTGGTGGGCTTGGTGTTGCTCTTATATCTGGAACTGTAGCAGCTGTTATCGTTTCACTTATATTTATACCAATTCTTATGAATAAAACTAAAGCTATATAGTTAGCTTTAGTTCTTTGCTAGTTTGATGATAAAACCTTTTTTATCTTCATCTAGTAAAGCGACACTCCCACCATGTGCTTGGGCTATCTGTTGAGATAGAACCAATCCTAAACCATTTCCTTTTACTTTTGTACTCTTAAAAGCTTGAAAAAGTTCATCTTTGTTTTCTATCTCTATACCAGAATCATAAATCTTAAATATATGGTAATTATCATCATTATCTTCATATATAATCTCAACTATACCCTCTTCCTCATCATCTAATTCTATAGCATCTATAGCATTTATAACAAAGTTAGAAAATAGCATCTCTAAAAGATCTTTATCTCCATTTATATAAAAATCATCATTTGGAAATACAAAACTTATCTCTTTTGAATAACCATAATACCCAGTAGCCATACATAAAGATTCTCTTATTTTTAACCAACTTACATTTGATTTTTTAGCTTTTATCCCTTTTGAAAACATTAATGTTGCTTTTATAATCCTATCTATCTTATAAACAGACTTTTGTATCTCTTCTACTATGGGGATATTTTCAGGTTTTACCCTTTTTTTAAGTGTCGAACTAAGTAAAGATATAGACCCTATAGGATTTCTTATCTCATGTGAAAGATGTGCTGCCATCTGACCCATAGTAGCTAGATTTTCTTTCCTTTTTTGTTCTGTTATATCTGTGCAAGAGAGCATCTTTTTATCTTTATATAACGAACTTTTTATAAGATAGGATGATGAATTAAAATTTATCTCATAATCATCATTTTCAAACTCTAAAAGTTCAAATAGCTCTTTTAAATCTTTAGCTTTTGAATTTTGTAAAAAAACATTATTATTTGCATCTAGTATCCAAATAGCATTTGGTAAAAACTCTACAACCTTTTCAACTGTATCTTGAAGATGCTTATAAGAGTTTTTTAACTCTGTAAACTCTTTTTCAACTTTATATGTTTGTTCTATAAGGAGATTTAACTCTTCTGGACTTATAATATCAGACATTACTCACAAAAACCTAAAATTATCTTGTATAAAGAGTGTGCATCATCACTTCCACAAAGTTCTCTGATAGAGTGCATCGCATAAGTTGGTAAACCAACATCTAAAGTCTCAATACCTAATCTTGTAGCAGTTATAGGACCTATAGTTGAACCACAGCCCATATCTGAACGAGTTACAAACTGTTGATAAGGTTCATTTACCTTTGAAGCTACATCCATAAACTTAGAGATTGTTATAGAGTTAGATGCATATCTTTGATTTGCATTTACTTTAATAACTGTACCTTTATTTATATATGGAGAGTGTTCTTTGTCATGTTTTGATGAAAAATTTGGATGTATGGCATGAGCATTATCTGCACTTATAAGAATTGAAGTTCTTATCATAGCCATATAATCATCATAATCTTTATAAACTCTTCTTAGTACATTTTCTAAGAAACTACCCCCTGCTCCACTTGTACTTTCACTTCCAACCTCTTCATGGTCACTTGCTACTAAAAGCATAGGTGTATCTGCTTCAACACTACAAATACTCAATAATCCCACATAGCAAGACAAAAGATTATCAAGTCTAGCAGAAGCTATAAAATCATCTCTTAAGCCTACAAAAGATGCTTTTTGAGTATCATAAAAACTAAGTTCAGATGCATATATCTCTTTTGCATCTCTTATATCGTTTTTCTCTAATTGCCACGATATAAACTCTTTAAAATCAAAATCTTCATTTGTTGTAAGTATAGGAGATATATCTGTTTGTTTATTTATAGTTCTATCTTTATTTGCTTTATCATCTAAATGTATAGCTAAAGATGGTACTATCGCTATAGGTTTTTTTACATCAATAAGTGTAGTTTGTAACTTATTTTGTGAATCAAGATAACTAACCCTACCTGCTAAAGATAAATCTCTATCAAACCATGGATTTAGCAAAAGACCTCCATAACTCTCAACTCCAAACTTAACAACTCCATACTCTTTTATAACTGCATTTGGTTTTAGCTTTAGATTTGGTGAATCTGTATGACACCCTACCATAGTATAGTTTTTGTTTTTAGAGTATGTAAAAGCTATAACAGAAGAATCATTACGGGTTACAAAATACTTTTTACCATGTATCAATTCCCATTTTTGTTCCTCATAAAGTCTTTCAAATCCTGCATTTTCTAACATCATTGTCATATTTTTAGTAGCATGAAATGGTGTTGGAGATGCATCTAAAAAACCTAATAAACCCTCATTAAAATCTTGTTTTTTCATATATTTGTCCTATGTTGAAATTCTGGTACTATATCTTTTAGTTTTGCAAGTTTATCTTCACAAACTAAAAGCTCTTTTATATCTTTATTTAATCTATCTATATCGTAAAATGTTGGTTTAGCTATAGTTATGGAGTTATATTTTGTATATTTATCTGTATCTGAGATAAGCAACTCTTCATAGAGTTTTTCACCACTTTTTAAACCAACTATATCTATATCTATATCTTTTTTACCACTTAACTTTATCATCTTTTTTGCTAAATCATATATTTTTATAGGTTCACCCATATCGAGTATAAATATTTCAGCTCCTCTACCCAAACTTCCAGCTTGTAAAACAAGTTCACAAGCTTCAGATATAAGCATAAAGTATCTTGTTATATCTTTATGAGTAACTGTTAGATTTTTACCTTTTTTTATTTGTGATTTAAATTTTGGTATAACACTTCCACTACTTCCTAAAACATTTCCAAATCTTACAGAAACTATCTCTGTAGAGTTTGTTAGATTTGCCAAAGAGATATTTTGAGCATAAAGTTCACAAACTCTTTTTGTAGCACCCATAACATTTGTAGGCCTTACAGCTTTATCTGTTGATGTTAAAATAACTTTTTTTACATCAAACTTACAAGATGTATCTATAATATTTTTTGTACCTATTATATTGTTTTTTATAGCCTCATCTATATTTAACTCACAAAGTGTTACATGTTTATATGCTGATGTATGTATCACTATATCTGGATTGTATTTTTTAAAAGTTTTCTCTAAAGCTTCTGTATCTAAAACTGTCTGCATAACAGGAACACATACCTTAGCATCTGCCATCTCTTGGTCTATCTTATAAAGATTAAATTCACTGTTATCTAACATAACAACAAAAGAAGCTTTATATCTAACACATTGCCTTACACATTCACTACCTATACTTCCACCTGCTCCTGTTACAAGTATAACTCTATCTTTTATAAAAGCCTCTATCGCTTTTTTATCCAAATCTTGAGGTCTTCTTGCAAGTAAATCTTCTACAGATATATCTTTTAAATGATTTTTTACACCATTTTTTATAAATCTCTCTTCTAAAGATGGTAGAATTTTAATAGTCTTAAAAACTTTGTTATATTTTTCAAAAATCTCATTTATTCTACTTTGATTTGAAGTAGGAATGGTGATAGCTAACATATCAAAATTGTATTTTTGTTTATCTATATATTTATCTAAAGTTTGTGGAGAGATTATCTGTATAGAGTCTATACTTCTGTTTTGTTTTACTTTGTCATCATCTACAAAATATATAACTTTATATTCACTATTTTTAAACTCATTTTCCAATCTTAAAGCAGAATTGCCAGAACCATATATAACAACATCTTTACTTTTTTTTATCTTGCTTTTATTCATAAAGTAGTTATAACTATACATCATAAAATTTATAGCAAAAAGATATAAAAAAAGTTCACTTGTTAAAAATGATAACCAAAATTCACCATAATAATAAATAGCATAAAAGAAAAAAGGGATTATATAAACTATACTCTTCATAAGAAAAGTTTGTGTAGTTGATTTTGACCAACTCAAATTATAATCACTAAAAATACTATAAGATGCTAACATTCTTAGTGATATAACACTCAAAACCAGAGATAAATCAAACTCATAATGAAAGATTAAAAAAGTCCACCAAAAAGTTATAAAAGATAAAACAATTATAACTAAAAAATTAAGTATCTTCTTATTCACTTTTATTCAAAATAACTCATAGTTTTATATCCACCCTCTTTAAGGTAAACATCTTGTGTCATAAGTTTTAAATCATGTTTCATCATATCATTTACTAACTCTTCTAGTTTATACTCTCTACTCCAACCTAATTTTGTTTCCGCTTTTGTTGGATCACCTAAAAGTAAGTCAACCTCAGTTGGTCTAAAATATCTTTCATCAACAGATACTACTTCTAAGCCTATTTCAAGTTGGTATTTTGGATTTGAACAAGATTTTATATAACCTTTTTCATCTACACCCTCACCTTTAAACTCTAACTCTATACCACAATAAGAAAAAGCCATTTTTACAAAATCTCTTACTTTTGTAGTTTTACCAGTAGCAATTACCCAGTCTTCTGCTTCTTCAGCTTGCAATATAAGCCACATCATTCTTACATAATCTTTTGCATGACCCCAATCTCTTTGTGCATCTAGATTACCCAAATAAAGTTTATCTTGAAGTCCTAATGCTATCTTAGATGCTGCACGAGTGATTTTTCTTGTTACAAAAGTCTCACCCCTTACAGGGCTTTCATGATTAAATAATATTCCATTACAGGCAAACATACCATAAGCTTCACGGTAATTTACAGTTATCCAATATGCATACATCTTTGCCACTGCATAAGGACTTCTAGGATAAAATGGTGTCGTTTCACTTTGAGGTGTTTCTTGAACTTTTCCATAAAGCTCTGAAGTTGATGCTTGATAAATTTTTGTTTTTTTAGTTAGACCTAAAAGTTTTACAGCTTCAAGTATCCTAAGAGTTCCTGTACCATCTGCATTTGCAACATACTCAGGTGTTTCAAAACTTACTGCAACATGACTCATAGCAGCAAGATTATATATCTCATCAGGTTGAACATCTTGAATAATACGAGTTAAATTCATACTATCTGTCATATCACCATAATGAAGTATAAGATTCCTATTTTCTACATGTGGATCCTGGTATAAATGGTCTATTCTATCTGTATTAAATAAAGAAGCTCTTCTTTTTATACCATGAACAATATAACCTTTTTTTAGTAAAAATTCTGCTAGATAACTACCATCCTGCCCTGTTATACCCGTAATTAATGCTATTTTTTTATTATCTGTCATCTATTAACTATCACTTTTAAATATATCTCTAGTATAAACTTTGTCAGCTACATCAGATATATCATCTTCTAATCTATTTGCAACAATTATATCTGAGATAGATTTGAACTCATCTAAGTCTCTAATAACTCTAGATCTAAAAAATTCATCCTCTTTTAGACAAGGTTCATATATAACAACCTCCACACCTTTAGCTTTAATCCGTTTCATAATACCCTGAATAGCTGAGCTTCTAAAGTTATCTGAGCCAGATTTCATAGTAAGTCTATATATACCTACAATAGAAGGGTTTTTAGCTAGGATGCTATTTGCTACAAAATCCTTTCTTGTAGAGTTTGCTTTTACTATAGCTTCTATAAGATTTGATGGTACATTTTTATAGTTAGCTAAAAGCTGTTTAGTGTCTTTTGGTAAACAATACCCACCATAACCAAATGATGGGTTATTGTAATGATTACCTATTCTAGGGTCTAATCCTACACCCTCTATAATCTGTTTTGTATCAAGGTTAAGACTCTGTGCATAACTATCTAGTTCATTAAAGTAAGCTACTCTCATAGCTAAGTAAGTGTTTGAAAAAAGTTTTATAGCTTCTGCTTCTGTTGAATCTGTAAACAATATATCTATATTTTCTTTTTTTGCACCTTGAGCTAGTAAATTTGCAAATATTTCTGCTCTTTTTGATTTTTCACCAACTATAATTCTACTTGGATAAAGGTTGTCATAAAGAGCTTTTCCCTCTCTTAAAAACTCTGGTGAAAATATAATATTTGAAGTGTTAAATCTTTCACTTAACTCTTTTGTATAACCAACTGGTACAGTTGATTTTATTACCATAGTTGTATCTGGATTTATCTCTAAAACATCAGCAACAACATATTCGATAGATTTAGTATTAAAATAATTTGTTTCAGGGTCATAATCTGTTGGTGTTGAGATGATAACAAAATCAGCATCTTTATAAGCTTCCTCTTTATCTAAAGTAGCTCTAAAATTTATATCATCTCTTTGAAGATACTCCTGTATCTCTTTATCTTCTATAGGAGATATCTTTTTGTTTAACATTTCAACTTTTTCTGGTATGATATCCAATGCTACAACTTCATTATGTTGAGCTAACAACACTCCGTTTGAAAGTCCAACATATCCTGTTCCTGCTATCGCTATTTTCATTTTAGTACCACCTATCATTAAAATTGTTTTATTTTAACTAAACATTTCTTCATTTATATTTAAGAATTATCATCATTTAATTCCATATAACCTTTAAGCTTATTCTTTTTAGATAATAATTCAACATTTTTTGACATCTCATTTGTTGTAAGATGATAGTGTTCATAAAGTTTTTCTAGTGATTCATTTATCTTATCATTTAAACTTATGCCTATTTTATCTATCTGTTCTTTTAATTCTAACATATGCTTATCATCTGAAAATTTTAATTGTTGCGTTATATCTATAAGTTGCTGTTGTGTGTTTAAATAATCTGACTTTACTAATTCTATATTATTTATCATCTCTTTCATAATTAAGTATGTATCATAAACTTTACTACTTTGAATTTCTAATGTCTCCATCTTACTTGATGATAAAACCATATCTTTAATAATTCTTTCACTTTGATTTTTTATATCTTCAATCTTATTTTCACTTTCATTTAAAGAAGTTGTCATCCCTTCTGTATGTGTTTTTAATGTTATTATCTGTTTCTCAAATGCATTTGTAATGCCAGATAGTTGAGATAATGTTTCATCCTTGATAGATTTTGATATACTTGAAGATATACTTTTTATATAATTCATTTGTTCTTTTACTTCAAGCACATCCTCTTTCAAATCACATCTATGTTCTAAAGCTTTTTCTAAAATTACTCTAATATTATTAAAATATTCTTTTTCACTAATTTTAATAACTTCTATATGTTTATGTACAATATCATTCAATGCAGGTAAACGAACATCCGTAAAATCATCTAATCTATTTGTTATATCTTTATACCGATTATTCATCTCATCAAATTTTTCTAAAAATTTCATCTGATTGACTTGTATAATTTCAAGTGCTTTTATATCTTGGTGAAACTTCTCTCTTAATTCTTGCTGAGCCTTTATCTCATCTTCTTGTTTTGCCAGCATCTCTTTTTCTAATTCAAAACTAAAAGTTTTTAATTCTGAGATTTGGTATATCAAATCATGTGTTGATTCTAGTTGTAATTTTGATTGTTCAACTATCTGTGTTTGATGAAGTATATTCATAACTATATATAAAAATAACGAAACAACCAACGGAAATAAAGATTCGCGTATAAGTAGTATTAAAT
The DNA here is from genome assembly GCA_027068615.1 of Helicobacteraceae bacterium. Classification (GTDB taxonomy): domain Bacteria; phylum Campylobacterota; class Campylobacteria; order Campylobacterales; family Sulfurimonadaceae; genus Sulfurimonas. The sequence continues at coordinate 7,842 of JAMOQV010000038.1, forward strand.
CTTTATTTTCAGGATAAGTTATAAAATGTATAATTGAACTTATAAGCCCTATTGTCATAACAAGAGGTGCATAATTAATTTTATTTACCTCTTTATATATCAATATATGTCTTACAAAAAGTAACCCCATAAATAAAAAAGCTAACAGTATATATCCACTAAACATAAAAAAATCCTATTTTATTAAATCTACTTCAATTCTACAATTAAGTAATAAATCTTTTTCAGATGTTCCAAATGATACAGGTTCTTCATCACCCATACCTTTATAAGATAATCTTGATTTATCTATACCTAACTGAATTAAACTAAGCACTACCTCTTTTGCCCTCATTTGTGAAAGCCACTTATTATTTCCATCGCTACATACATCATCTGTATAGGATAAAATATCCACTTTGTACTGGGGATTTTTTCTTAAAAATTCTGCAAATTTATGTATCTCACCTCTATATTTATCTAAAATAATATAACTATTTTTATCGAAATTTATATCTAAATTATATGTAGTTAAATCTTTCTTTTTATCTTCTTTTTTAGAACTATATACTGTTTTATTGATATTAGAAGATCCACTAACATCTACTAAAATTGTTTCAACACGACGATTAAGTTCTATATCTTTTGGTTCATTTCCAAACGCTATCGGTTCACTATCTCCCATACCTTCAGAAGATAATCTTATATCATCTATACCATGTTTAACTATTTCTGAAAATACACTTTTTGCACGCTTCTGTGACAACTCTTGCATCTCATCAAAAGCACCCTCTTTAGAAGCATGTCCTGAGATTATAACATCATAGTTTTTATTTTTTTTCAAAAACTTGGAAAATCTTTTTATCTTTTGTTTTGCTTTTGAAGACAACTTATAACTATTTTTCTTATAAAAAACAGTTAGTGAATTTTGACTTTCTTGCATTTTTGCTTCATCTTGAGTAAATACATACTCAGACATATCTATTTGTTTATCAAATAATTTTATAAAACAACCATTTATAGAAACTTTTTTACCCTTTGGTGTATTTGGACAATCATCTTGTGAGTCAACTACACCATCCCCATCACTATCGTATTCACAACCATCACTAGAAACTTTTACACCTTGATTTGTAAGTGGACATTTATCTATAGCATCTATAATTCCATCATTATCACTATCCAATACTACTCTCTTACAACCAGAGTTTAAAACCTTAGAACCTTTTTCAGAATTATCACATAAATCAAAATCATCTATAATTTTATCTTCATCTATATCATTATCTACAGGTATCTTATCCACTATATTTTTTATCTCTTTACCAGCAACCAAATTAACCTTTGATGTATATTTATCAAAATTTCCTGTTATAGTTTCGATTAGGATTCCCATGGCATCTAGTATTCTGTATTTTGCAAAAAGTTTGTCATATTTTGTTTTTATAATTTGTTCTCTTGAGTTTATAACATCATTTTGAGCAGTTAAAAGGTCAAGTAAAGTTCTTCTACCTAGATTATATTCCTCTTTATATAAAACCATTGTTTCTTCTGCATATTCTCCATACTCTTTCAAATCTTTTAATTGAGCAACTGTCATTTCATAAAATTTCCAAGCAACATCCAAATCTTCAACTACTTGCCTTTTCACATCCCTTTTTAACTCAACTTCTTGATTTATTTTTGAAATATTTTTTTGTATCTGTGCTTTATCTAAACCACCTTTAAAAAGGTTATAAGTTAAAATAAGTCTAGCTTTAAAACGGTCATCAGTCGTTGTAAAACCATTATCAGTAGGAAAAGCATCATTATATGTTTGCGAAATTTCCAAATCTATCTTTGGATAATAACCTTTATAATTTTGTTTATATAAAGCCTCTGCACTTTTTATATTATAAAGACTTACTAAAAGAGATGGATTATGCTCTATCGCAAATAAAGCTGCTTCATCTACAGATGATGGCATCACTATATCAAATTTTGGCTCTTGCATAGTTTTTAAATCTGGCATACGACCTAAAATTCTTCTATAGTTATATTTTGCTTCCAATGCATTATTTTTAGCAACTGTTAATTTTGACCTAGCTAAAGAGAGTGAACTGTGGATTTTTTTAACCTCAGAGTTTGTTGTTAGACCTGAATCAGATAGTTCTTTAACTTTAGAGTATATAGACTCATTTATCTGAATATTTTGTCTTGCTGTTTGAAGTAAGTCTTGTGTTTTTAAAACTTTTATATAAGCTTCTGACATTCTAAAAGCCATCTCATTTGCTTTTTCTATATATTTATATGCTGATACTAATGATTTTGACTTTTGATAATCTATCTGGTGTAATGTAGAAAAACCATTGAAAAGATTTTGTGTAAAAGTTAAAGAGCTTTCATAACTTTCATACTCAGAATCTTCAACATTGTTATAAAGTATGGTCTGATTGTCATTTCCAGCTTTATTATAAGATGCTACCATCCTTAAATCTAAAGTTGGATAATATTCAGAATTGGCTATTTTTACATCTTGTTGAGAAGCTCGAAAATTTTTTAATCTCTCTTGAACGATAGGATTTGTTTCTAACACCTCTTCTATATCTTTATAGAGTGTATTTGAATAGATTATAGATGAAAAAAAGTAGTTTAATGTTAAAAAAACAACAAAACCCCTCTTCCCCATCTACAAATCCCTTTTTTTACTTGTATTATATCAAATAAATATTAGATTTTACTCAGTTGCACCTTGGGCTTCTTTTATATCTGCTATCATCTCCTTACATTCATCCTCATCTATCTCACCAGTTTGAATATCTTCAAGAACATCTTTTAAATCATCTTTAAACTCTCTAAGCTCCTCTATCTCCTCTTTTTGTTCATCATTTGCATCTTTTTCACTTGCAATTTGTTCAAAAATTTCATCTAATCTATCCTCTATATCAGGGATAACCTCTTTTATAAGTAACTCTTCTAACTCTAATGAATACGACATATACTACCTTTCTTTTATATTTAA
>JAMOQV010000039.1 GCA_027068615.1 Helicobacteraceae bacterium
GTAATGAGAGAGTTTTAAGACCTAGATTAGCTGATGGACTTTTCTTTTTTGATAACGACTTAAAAAGAGGTTTAAAAACTGATGGTCTTGAAAAAGCTGTATTTATGCAAGGTCTTGGAAGCATAGCTGACAAGATAGAAAGAGAAAAAAAGATAGCAAATATCTTAGCTAAAAAGTATAATTTAGAAGATATGGATGCACTAAATCGTGCTGTAAGTTTGGCAAAAGCAGACCTTACAAGTGAGATGGTTTATGAGTTTACTGAGCTTCAAGGGCTTATGGGTTACTACTATGCAAAAGCTCAAGGGGAGAGTGAAGAGGTAGCAGTTGCTATAAAAGAGCAGTATCTACCAGATGGAGAAGATAGCGATTTACCTAGCTCAAAACTAAGTGCCATAGTTGCTATGAGTATAAAACTAGATACTCTTATAGGACTTTTTAGCATCAACCAAATCCCGACAGGTTCAAGAGACCCATTTGCTCTTCGTCGTGCTGTAAATGGACTTATAAAAATAGTAAATGACCAAAATATAGAGTTTGACATCATAGAGACTACAAAAGAGTTATCAGATGGTTATAACAGTATAGATATGCAAAAATTTGAAAACTTTTTCTTAGAGAGAGTTAAACAGTTTTATAAAGTAAACCCATCAGTAGTAGAAGCTGTTATCTCAACAGGTGAGAGAGAACTTTTAGCACTAGGTAAAAAGATACAAGCTTTAAATACTTTAGTTTTAAGTGATGGTTTTGATGAGATTTTCTCAACTTTTAAAAGGGTTGCAAATATCACAAAAGATATAGACTTAAACAAAGATTTAACAGTAGATGAAAACCTACTAAGTGAAGATGCTGAAAAGGCTTTAAACAGTGCTTATAATGAAGTTATATCAAAAGAGTACGACTCTTATGAAGCCCAGTTGGATGCACTTTTAGCTCTAAAACCACAACTAGACAACTTTTTCAATGATGTTATGGTAAATGTAGAAGATGAAGCAGTAAAAACTAACCGTAAAAACTTAGTAGCTTCTATATATAAAAGCATCTTAAATATTGCAGATATAAAAGAGGTAAGTGTATAATTTTTATATGAAAGTTAAAAATGAAACTAACAAAAGAGATAAAAGAGAAGATAGTTTCTCAACTTAAAGAATTAAATCCATATAAGATAATTATCTTTGGTAGTTATGCTTATGGAAATCCTAATGAAGATAGTGATTTAGATATTTGTGTAGTTGAAAAAGACTATACAAATAAATGGGAAGATAAAAGAAAAATAGATGACTTACTTGATTTTTTAAAAATACCTAAAGATATACTTAATCCAAAGGTAGATGAATATGAATTTTATAAAAATGAGTATTGTTCTGTTTATAAAGATATAGATGAGAAAGGGCTTATTTTATGGGAAAATTCTTAAAACAATACGAAGTTTTATTTAAAAAAGCAAAAGTTGATTTAAATATGGCTAAACTTGCCTTAGATGCTTTTGAAAAAGGTGAAATAGAACTTGATTTAGAAGTTATTATGTTTCATATCCAACAAAGTGCGGAAAAACTTTTAAAATCTTTACTATCTTATAATGAGATGAATTTTACAAAAACTCATGATATTAAGCAATTAATTTATGCTTTAAAAGATAAAAATATTACTATGCTTGAAAATATTGAAGAATTTATACCTCTGACTTATTATGCTGTTGATGGTAGATATGCAGTAATTCATGATGATATGGAAGATGTGAAAAAATATATAGAGTTATTAGAAACTTTTAAAGAGTTTGTAAGAGTTACTTTAAAGTTAGGTTGTTAGTTTGTATGACATAGCTATAATAGGTGCTGGGATAAATGGATGTTCAGTTGCCTATGAGTTAACTCAAAAAAGTAAAAATGTTGCTGTCTTTGACAAAGATGGTGTTGCTAGTGGTGGTAGTGGTGCTGCTGGAGCTTTTATCTCCCCTAAGTTTTCAAAAGCTGGGGAGTTAAAAGAGTTAATCCACGATGCTTTTTTATACTCTATGGAATATTATGAAAAAAACTTTCCTAATTTTTTAATAAAAACACAACTTATACATATAGCTCAAGATGAAAAGTCATCTGAGATTTTAAAAGCTTACAAACAAACAACACCTTTAAAACTAAAAGATATACCATTTCAAACTTCACAAGAGAGTATATCGTTAGATAGTGGGATAGTAGATGCTAAAGGTGTTTGTGAAGCTATGATAAAAGATGCAACTTTTATAAAAGATGAAGTTGTAAGTTTAGAGTTTAAAGATGATGTTTGGCTTATAAATGGTAGTTGTAGGGCTAAAAAAGTTGTTTTATCAACAGGTGCTTATAAGATGGTTTTAGATGAGCCATATATAAAACTTCGTGGAGTTTGGGGGCATCGCTGTGATGTTAAAACAACAACTAAAAATGAGTACTCTTTACATCAGTTTGTGTCAATTAGCCCTAGTTGTGATGGTGTTTTAGCCATAGGAGCAACACACAATGTTCACTATCATCCAGATACAGCTACAAAACCTTATGATATAGATGAGGGTAGAGTAGAGCTTTTAGAAAAAGCTTCAAAAACTTTAAAACTTGAAAATGTAGAGGTTATAAAAGATTATATGGGGCTTCGTTCAGGCTCGTTTGATTATATACCTATGGTTGGTCGCATCGTTATATCCAAAGAGAGTTTAACACTTCCAGAAAGAAGATTAAAAACCAAAAAACCAAATTTTGAAGATTATACATACTATAAAAATCTTTATATGATAAATGGTAATGGTGGATATGGGTTTGTTTTAGCACCTTATTTGGCTAAAAAACTCTCAGATAAGATTTTAGATAAGGGTAGGGTTGAAGATAGACTTAGCCCAGCTAGATTTTTTGCTAGATGGGCTAAGAAACTTTAGTCTATCCTCTGAATTTCAGGTGGATTTGTTGAGAACATCTTTTTAAAAGCATTTGCTCTTGTTGTTCTTGCTTTTCCAGTTGCGATAGGGTCTAAAAAGTATGCTTGGTCGATGCACTCATCTTCGTTATAGTTTCTATCGTGGATAAATAGCACTTTTTTTCCAAGTTTCTCAGCTTGTTTAGCTAAGTTTTTACTATATGTAAAAGTGTGAGTGTATTCTTTGTCATACTTATGTCCACTACCAAAAAATACAAACTTACCAGTTAAACGGATATTTAAGTAATCTTGATAGTTTAATTCTTTGTCAAATATAGTTAGTTGTTCTGATGTATATCTGTCTAAATCTATCTCGAACTTATCTATGATAGATGTGCTTTGAACATTTTCTTTGTTTAGATTAAAAAGGTATTTTATCTCTACAAGTTTGCCTCTGTACTCATTTTTCATAGCTTGATATATAAGATGGTGTATATCTGTATGATTTAACTCATGAAAATCATCATCAAACTCAAAACCTTGTTCAGTTAGTGTTGAGTTCATATTGTAACCCTTAGGTGCTATAGCTGGGTTATAAAATATCATAGTTCCAACTACTGTTTTTCTTTTCTTTTTTAGCATCTGTTCTAGTTCTTCTATATCTATTTGTTCATCATCTGAACCTATGTAAACAAAATGTTGTGTTAAGTATTCGTTATCGAAAGTTGTTGCATATTTACCAAATGCTTGCATAAAAAATCTCTCTTTATTAAAAATTAAGAAATTATAGTATAATTTGCTTATGATTTATATAATATATTTAATTTTTACATTTTTAGTTTTAGGATTTTCTTTTTATCAGTTTAAAAAGTATGGAGATAGTTAGTGGGATTTTTTCTAAAAAAAGCAGTATCATTTTTTATAGAGCCTTTAGGTATGATTTTGTTGTTAAGTCTTTTAGGATTACTATTTTTATTTAAAAAAAGAGAAAATTTAGCTAAGATTTATTTTACATTATCTTTTTTATTTTTATTTTTTTATTCATATCCACCAGTTTCCAATTTCCTTGTAAAGAATTTAGAAGAGAATTATACTAAATATGATTATAACCAAAAAGCTATATATATCCATGTTTTAGGGAGTGGACATCGCATAGATGACAATCAACCAATATCATCAAGTTTAACAACAAATGGTACAAAAAGAGTTATAGAAGGTGTTATGATTCATAAAAAGTTAGCAAATTCCAAACTTGTATTTACTGGGTATAAAGGGCATACTAGCATATCAAATGCACTGATGAACAAAAGATTTGCTATAGCTCTTGGAGTAGAAGAAAAAGATATCATTTTAAATAAAAAAGCAAAAGATACTATGGAAGAAGCAATATTTATGAAAAGTTTATTAAAAGATGATGATGAAAGATTTATTTTAGTAACATCTGCAAGTCATATGCATAGAGCTATGATGTTGTTTAAAAGTATAGGCTTAAACCCAATACCTGCACCAACTGACTTTTATGGTACCACTACAGGAAGTTTTTTAACCCCTCCAAATATAGGGGCTTTATCCATTAGTCAGATGGCTATTCATGAGTATTTGGGAATATTATGGGCTAAATTACAACAATTTTTGCATTAACTTTATATGATAATTTTCTTGAAAATTAATAAAGTCAAAAAACTTTGATAACTCTTCATCTTTGATAGCATCACTTAACTCTTTACACATCTCTTTAGCAGCTTCTTCTTCTGCTATACCATCTTTTATAAACTGATCTAAATCATCTACTATATATGTCATCTCATGAAGTTGGCGAGGTAGGGCTAAGATGCCTAGTTCTGTCATCATATTTGCAAATGATTTTAAATGAAAGTGAGATTCATCTATAAGGTCTTGAAACACATCAAACTGAGTTATATCTTTTGTTCTAGCTTGCATATAGGCATAAACTAGTATTAGTTCGTACTCTTTATAAGATTCATCAAACAAGAACATAGTAAGAGCATCTATTTGGTCTTGAGGTAGATTTTTATCTAAGAATTTTCTTTGCATATTAAATGCTGTTATAGGCTTATTGTTGTTTTCATCTTTTAGTAGAGTAGATATATATTCTAGTAGATAAGCATCATCTGTTTTTATCCTTCCACCTAGTACATTATCTGGATATATACCTTGAATATTTTTAACTTCATCTTTTAAAGCTTCTAAAATCTCAAATACATTTTCCCTTTTGTATAACATCATATCTCTATCATAGTTGTAGTTGCCATTTGCTTTTAAAATCTCACTAGATAACCATTTCATATGTCTAAAGGCTATTTGTGAAAAATCATAAAGTTTTGATTTTATTGCTTCATCTTTTATCGCATAAGATGCAAAACTTATACTTAACCATAGTTCATGTTTTTTTTGAAATACCTTATTCATCGTTATTCCCCATATTTTCAGCTTCACAACTCTCTTTCATTTTAAAAAGATGTAACTCCTCTTCTTTTCCAGCTTGTAAGTTTTCAAAGTTTTTAAGAGATGCTAAAAATGCAGAAAAAACTATCTCAGCACATATTTGTTGTTGTGGTGTCATAACTCCCAATCTCTTATGCATCTTTTCAATCGCACCATTTGCATACTCTGTATCGTTATTTTTAATCATCTCACTAAACATAGAGCCTATAACAACTGTATCTTGACAGCCATTTGTAGCAAATCTTACATCTTTTATGATATCACCATCTAAAAGTGTATAGAAGATAACATACTCTTTAGTTTTTTCATCAAGAGCTACCCCTATACAGCTAGGATTTTCAAGTTTTCCGTAATTTTTAGGGTTCATAAGGTGTTCTAGTGTTTCAGCACTCATACCCTCAGGCATCTTTACATTTTCAAACATTTTATATCCTTTGTGATTAGTGTTAGTATTTTATAGTTTAATATTTAATTTTAGCTAAATAAAGTCCATTAGATGGAGCAGGTTTTATTTTATGATTTTTTTTGCAGTTTAGTTTATCTAAAATCTCTTTTTCATTTAGATTTAGTAAAGCAGATACCATAAATCTTATTTGACTTCTTAAAAAACCGTTGGCTTCAAAGTTTAGTATGATAAAGTCTTTATATTTGTAAGCAAAAGCTTTATATATAACTCTTGTTGTTGAGCTGATATCGCTACCTGTTTTCATAAAGTATCTAAAGTTGTGGTTACCTATAAAAAGTTTGATATTGTTTTGAATCTTATTAAAATCAACTTTATCTAAAAATGTTATAAAATCATTTTCAAAAGGGTTTGATTTTGTATTTTTAATTATGTAGCGATAAACTCTTTTTTTTGCTCCATATCTTGCATGAAAATCATCTTTTTCTTTTTTTATCTTTATGATAGATATAGATGGCGGTAGCATAGTGTTTAAAACTCTTTTTAGTTTATGTAAATCTGACCAAAAAGGGGGTAGGTCTATATGACAAACTTGTCCAGTTGCATGAACACCTTTATCTGTTCTTCCACTTGCAACTATTTTTGAGTCAATATTTATCTGTTTTAGAACTATTTGTAAGTTTCCAAGTATGGTATTTGAGGTCTCTTTTTGTTGTTGAGAACCTAAAAAGTGTGTGCCGTTATAGGCTATAGTTAGTGAGCATCTCATAGGTATATATTATATAAAAGAGCAGACCAAATTATTACAAATAGAGTTATACTTAAAAACACAACAGTACTTCCAACATCCTTAGCTCGTTTTGCCATCTCATGATGTTCTAATGTTACCAAATCAACAACTCTCTCTATAGAGCTGTTTATAGTCTCAGCTATCAAAACACCCATAAGAGTTATAAATAATAAAGATTTTTCAACTATAGATGCATCTATATATAAGATAAATGGTATAAGAACCAATGCTAAAAGTATCTCTATCTTAAAAGAACTTTCATTTTGTAAGATATCTTTTAATCCAGCAAGTGCATAAGATGTATTTTTAAATAGGTGGTATTTTGGTTGGTTTCTCAATCTTTATCCTTAAGCATATCTAAATCTTTTTTATAAACTTTTGTTTTTACATTAAACAAGCCTAACAAAGTGTGAAACAAGTTGTCTTGTGAAAACTCTTTATCTTGTTTATTTTCTAAAAGCTTGTAGTAGTTTTTATCATTTGACCAAAAAATAGATGCTATATGTTTTTGCTCATCTGGTGCCATAAAGTATGGTAATCCATGTAGATATATACCATGTTCTCCTAAACTTTCTCCATGGTCACTTATGTATAACATAGAAGTTTTGTACTGAGGATATTTTTTTAAAAGATTTATAGTTTTTGATAAAAAATAGTCTGTATATAAAACAGCATTATCATAAGCATTGTTTATCTCCTCTTTGCTACACTTTTCTAGTTGATTTGTTTTACAAACAGGTGTGAACTTTTTAAACTCTTTTGTATATCTTTTATAGTAAGCTGGTCCGTGATTTCCCATCTGATGAAGAACTATAAGGATATTTTTCTTTTTAGAGTTTTTTATAAACTTATCTAAACCAACTAGCATCCCCTCATCTCTACACTCTTCATCGCAGATAGGATTGTTTTTTGAACTTTTATAATCTTGATAACTAACCCTTGTAGCTACACCTTTAGAATCAGAGTTATTATCTCTCCAAAGTATCTCTATATCGTTAGTTTTATTTAGTATATCTAGTACATTTTCTGTATATTTACCTTTTTGATAATCATAATCATCTCTTTCAAATACACTAAACATACAAGGAACAGACTCAGCAGTAGAAGTACCACAAGAGTAAAAGTTAGAAAAGTTTATAATCTTTTCTTTTTTTAGCAAAGGGTTTGTTTCTTTGTTATAGCCATTTAGTGAAAGTTTGTTTGCACGAGTTGCTTCACCCACTACCATTATCACTAAGTTTGGTTTCTTATCTGTTGTTACAATCTTAGCATCTTCACCTATTGTTTTTAATGTTTTATCTACAGTATTATATGTTTCATTTATGTATTTACCAGTTCCATATATCCAGTATGTAGGATTTGTATAGTATCTAAGTGGCTTATGTTCTCTGAAAAATGATGTATAAAACTTACTAAAACTAACAATCATTATGATAATGATAGCTAAAGATGATAGGATGACTTTGAGTTTTAAAATCATCTCATCTTTAAGATTTTTACTATAATCAATCTTAGTTTGATAAACAATAAAAGAGGGTAATATACCTAAAAATACAACATATAAAACTAACTTAATGCTAAGCAAATCCATACTCTCAGAGTAGTTTGTTTGCATCGTATTTCTTATCATATCACTATCTATGATAACACTATAGTTATTCATAAAGTAGTTTGTAAAAGATGAAACCATAAGTGTTATGATAAGTATAGGTTTTGTTGTATATTTGGATGATACTAATGTAAATAAAAGTACTATAAAAGATAAAAGTACAATAGTTAAGGAGATTATATATAGTATATTTATCCCTGAAAAACTATATACTTTTAGTGTATTTTGAAAAAAAGATACATTATCAAATAGTACAAAAAATATAGTTGTTGCTAGTATGAGTGTATATTGACTTATATGGTTTTTATATCTATTCATTTCTATTTAACCTGTGTTTATAAAGATAAGATGCACTTTGAAAGTACATTATCGCTTCATCTCTTTGAGATTTTGAAGTTGGCATCTCTTTGTATTTTGTACTTCTTAGTTTTTTATCTATGATTTTAAAAGTTTTTACACTTTTATCTGGACTAAGGATTGTAATCTTATCATCTTTTACAAGTCCTAGTTTTTGGTATGTTCCTATTAATGCTCTTTGTTTAAAGTTTTTGTCTAGTATATCTTTACCATACATTTTACTCTCATAACTCCAGTTCATAAGTGAAAACAGAGTTGGCATAGCATCTATTTGAGATGCTAGTTTAGTAACTGTTTGTGGTTTTATGATACTTGGTGCATAAACAATAAAAGGGATTTTATATCTATAAAGTGGTAGGTCTTGTTTACCAGCACTTCCACCATTGTGGTCAGCTATGATGATAAATATAGTATCTTTAAACCATGGTTTTTTAGATGCATTTTCTAAAAACTCATTTATAGAAAAGTCTGTGTATTTTACCCCACCATCACGACCCTCATGAGATGGTATATCTATCTTACCATCTGGGTAAGTATATGGTCTATGGTTTGATGTGGTCATAATGAAGTTAAAAAATGGCTTTTTATCTTTGTATGAGTTGTCAGCCTCTTTTATAGCTTTGTTAAAAAGGTCTTCATCACAAACGCCCCAAACATTTGAAAATGTTATCTCATCATCTTTAAAACTTAGTCTATCTACTATATCAAATCCATTGTTTGAAAAGTAGTCGTTCATATTGTCAAAGTAGCCATGTCCAGCATAGATAAACTTACTCTCATAACCTCTATCTCTAAACATAAAGCCAACTGAAAGCATATTGTGGTTGTCTGGTCTTTTTACGATGCTTCTACCTGGGGTTGGTGGAACACTAAGAGTTACAGCTTCCATACCTCTAACTGTTCTAGTTCCAGTTGCATAAAGGTTGTTGAAAAATAAAGATTTTTTTGTAAGATTGTCAAGATGTTTTGTAAGTCCTCTTTTATCGCCGTATATCCCCATATACTCAGCACTTAAACTCTCAACCATAACAAGCATCACATTGTATCTCTTCTCTTTACCTTGTTTTATGATGGAAAGTTTTGTTTTATCATCAAAACCCACCTCTTTTTTTAACTGTTTAAAAACTGTTTTTATATCGTTAGTTGCATAAAACTCATCATAGTCTAGTGTGTTGTTTCTAAAAGCAGAAAAAAGAGAGTAAAAACCATCTTTTGCTAGTTCGTTGTTGTACTGATTTTTAGAGATTTTTGATAAAGATTGTTCATTTAAGATGTTAAAAAAGAAAACAAGAGTAACGATTAGCCCAGTTGCGATTTTTATCCTACTTGAAAAAGTTATATCCTCTTTAAAAGAGTTTTCTATCAGATTGTACTTTTTAAGTAACATAAAGATACCAGTAGTTAGAACAAAGATAACACTTAAAAGAAGTGGGATAGGGTAGGACTCTAAGATATTGTTTATAACTTCGTGTGTATAAACTAAGTAATCAACTGCGATAAAGTTAAATCTTTTTCCAAACTCATCCCAAAAAAACCACTCCGAAAAACCATTAAATATAAGTATATAAGTCTGAACAAACACAACACCATACATAATCTTTTTATGTATAGATGAGTTAAAAACTTTTTGAGGTATAAGAGCTAAGTAGATAACAAAAGGGCTTATATAGTATAAACTAGCAACAGTATCATAAAACAAACCAGTTAGATATAGCTGTATAAAGTCCATAGGACCAATATCCACCAAAGAGATACTTTTAAGTAACAAAATAGTTCTTGTAATAAAACTTACAAAAATAAAAATAAAAATTAATAATACTGCTAAGTTAAAACGATTGTTTATTTTGAACATAATTATCCTATAAAATTTTTAATCCAAAAGTATATCTAAAATTTAGAAACAATCAAGTGTTAAAGGATTTATGCATTTTAATAGGTTTTTTAAGCAATATTTTGTTTGTTATGTAAGAAAATAATCAAATAACAAACAAAATGTTAAGTTATCTTTTTATACAGTTTCTAACACACACTATATGTTTAAGGATAATATCTTTTTTTAGGATATAAGTATAAAAATATTGCAATTTGTCATATTTTATAAAAATAACACTTATAAGTTTTGTTGGTTATTTTTGTTGTTTGGTAAAATTTTGTGTATAATGTTGGTTGATAAATAGTTATGTGTCAACCAAAGCACCAAGCTTATGGTTAAGCAGTTTTTGCAAACAAAAACAATTTTAAAAAGATTAGTTTAAAAATATATTTGCTAACAGCAAACTAAAAAAAACTTATCAGTTAGAAAG
>JAMOQV010000040.1 GCA_027068615.1 Helicobacteraceae bacterium
TGGATTTTCATAAAAAATGTATGGTGTTGAGTAGTTACTTATCTCAAAGTAAAGCTTTTTTTCTCCATCATCAACTTTGTAGTTAAAGTTTAAGTCGATATAACCATATCCATAACGGTAAGACCTAGGAGTATTTCCAACGGTGGATGTTGCAGTTGTTAGTTTGTCAATCTTTATAAATCTTTGAACTAACTTTTCACCCATATATATATCTAAAACACCATTTGTTCCTGTCCAGTTTTGTAAGCTACGACCTATTTTGTTTTGTGTTTCTTGTGTACATCCATTTAAAAAAAGTGCAACTATAATACCCATTATATAAAAATATTTTTTCATAAAACGCTCCAAATATAAAATTATACATATTATACACTTTTTTAATTAATTTTTTGGATATAATTTAAAAAATAGATATATTAGGGTAACTTGTGAAGATAGATGATATAAAAGATTATAAAGAGATTTTAAATATTGTAAATAAAAACAAGAGTTCTATAATAAAAAATTATAATCTTAAATCTGACCAAATCTTGGTAGAAAAATCTCTTATAGATAAGATTCTTGTTCTTCTAAAGAAGCCTTATTATAAAGATTTTGATAAAGTTCAAGTTATAAAAACTATTATCAGAGATATCTTGCATCTTAAAGAAAATGACCTTATTATGATAAAAAAGGGTTCTATTTTTGTTAAAGTTTTTGATGAAACAAAAAAAAGAAAAATCTCTAAAGATGAAGCAAATACTGTAGCTGGTAGATTTAATGGTATCCCTGAAGAGGATTTAGAGCTATTTTATAATGAGTATTTTGATCAAGAAGATATTGAGTACCTTTTTGATTCAGTTGCTAATAATTTTGTTAGAAAATATTTTGTTCGTAGTCATATTAGTAATACAGACTATGAAAAAAATGTATTTGGATTTATTCAAAACCTTATATTAAAAGAACTTCAAGAAGATTTTGATGGAGATGAAGATTTTTATATAGGTTTTGCTGGATATATTTTTAGAAAACATTTTAAGATGGCATTTGAATATATATCTGATTATATATTACGAGAGGCTGCTTTAGCAAATAAGCATATTTTAGAGTTTTTAGATTATTATTCAAATAATGTTATTGTTTTTGAAGGTAGAAAGTATCAAGTACCAAATTTAGAAGCTGAAAATGGTCTAAGATGGCATGCATTATCTATGGTGGCAAGAATTAAACCATATATAATGGCTCAAGAGTATATTAGTGAAGCTAGTGAGATGATACAAAAGATAGATAAAAAGATAGAATCTCTTTATATTGATGGCTTATCACCAATAGAATATAATGAAAAAAATATAAAACTTGCAAAAGAGATAAGAGATGAGATAAAAGAGTGTAATGAAGATATGGAAAAGATTTATGATCTTCTTCATACACTCGATAAAAAAACAAATGTAGAATCTAAGAAAAAAGAGTTAGAATGTGAGCTTTCGGAATTGAGAGAGGAACTAAAAGAGCTTAAAGAGGAGCTTGTTGAAGTAAGAAGAGAGATAGTTGAAAAAACAACTATTAAAAAGTATGAAAAACTACTTCAAGAGAAGAAAACATTTCAGCACAATATCATAGTTCGTTCTAAAGTTCTTAAACAAAGTAGAGAGTCATATATGGCGATAAGAAACTCTTTAACAAAAGCTCTTATGTCTAAAAAACACATACTAAGAAAAGAAGATTAGTCCTTATAACCTGAGTTCGACAATACAATGCCCAAAGATAGGGTAAATAAATGGTGAGATTT
>JAMOQV010000041.1 GCA_027068615.1 Helicobacteraceae bacterium
TTCAATTCTCCTCGGGGTCACCAACTTTCACTCACAATACCTTATATTAAATACTTTTATAAATAAAATTTTCATAATATGACTTTTTATATGCATTTTGTCATACAAAACAATAGTAGTGCCTTACGACTCCTACTATCACTTTACTATCTTTGTCTTTGAGTTGATCCCCATCTTGAGTAAGAACCACTCCACCACTTGGCACCTCTTGATGATTGCCATTCATCATCCGATCCAAGATAAGTTCGTATCTCCCATCCTGCACCATCTGA
Organism: Helicobacteraceae bacterium; assembly: GCA_027068615.1. Taxonomy (GTDB): domain Bacteria; phylum Campylobacterota; class Campylobacteria; order Campylobacterales; family Sulfurimonadaceae; genus Sulfurimonas. The sequence continues at coordinate 273 of JAMOQV010000041.1, forward strand.
GATAAGCCCTTTTTCTTTTTTTATATCTGCTAGTAGTTTTTTTGCATCCCAAACTAAAATTTTATCACTTGGAGTATCGTACATTACATAATCTAGGAATGCTTGATTTTGATTACCCGCATAAGCAATTCCACAAGCATTTTCACTAATTCCAAATGCATCAACCATGGAAAGAACCTTGTCTGTTGTATCACCTAAACAATCTTCTTTAAAATCTTGAAGTGTATTGATTGTGCTTCCATTAAAATTTGAGATTCTATAAGGTGCATAAATAGCAAAATAAGAATGTCCCGATTCAAGTGTAAAAAGAGCCACTCTTTCTAAAATTGCCAAAGAACTATCTTCCGCATCAGAAGATCTTAAAAGTGCTCTTCCATCTACCATATCTAATCGAACATTCCATACTTTCTCTGTTGTAATTCCTTCTTTATATACAACCTTTTGAGGTTCCAAAACTCTTACTTTATTACCACATCCTGTTAAACTAAATGTCGCAATTATAAAAACAACTATATATAAAATACTTTTTTTCATCTTTTCTCCTAAAATAAATTTGCTATTTTTGATGACAATGCATCAACTAATACTTTTCTACCATCTTCTTCACCCAAATGTACTTGTCTTAGCGTTGAAAAAATCCGTGTTTGTTGTAAATTTTCTGGAGATTTTGAATCAGTAAGAATGAGGTCTAGTTGTAATGATATTGTTGAATCTTTTACTATATACCCAAATAGGCCACCAACAGCAGCTCCTGCCATACCTGCACCTACTGCTTTTGTGCCCGATTGTGTTCCGCCATATACTGTTGCTGCAGATGCAACTCCCACAGATAATGCAGATAATTCTATTAGATGACCTTTTTCATCTCTAAGTTTTGATTTTTGAGGAACACTTAGAGTTATAATTAATTCGGCATTTTCTAAATTCGAGATAGTTTTTCCCTTAGCTTCTAACTTTAAAGCCAACTCATGAGCAATCACCTTATCAATTTTCAAACCATCTTTTGGAGTAATTATTGCAATCTTTGTAACATTTTGTTTTATATGAACTGGTTTATTCATTTTCACATGTATCTTCTTTTGAAAGGTTCCACACCCTCCAATAAAAACAACAAGTAACACTAAAATAAAAGCACTAAAAAACTTTTTCATTTATACCCTTGTATTAATATAATATTATTGATTAATTGAATCTGCAGAGTTACAAGTAGAAACTATATTTTGGCAGCAAGGCTATCTTTAATATATAAAGACCCTTTACTTTCTGTCCTTACCTTACGATAAGTTTAGCTTTTTCAAAAAATAATAATTTATAAATAGTAGTATCTTATATCTTTATTATGACTGAATGAAGATAATACATATAAGAGCCATAGTGATTTCACATTAATACTATGTAACTATATGTAACAAATAAATATTTTATTCTTTTTTTAACTTATAAATTTATATAAGTTCAACCTAGATGTTAAGATTAAAAAGTAATTTAAAAAAA
>JAMOQV010000042.1 GCA_027068615.1 Helicobacteraceae bacterium
CTATATTTAGTGGACTAAATATGCTAAGAGATATAAGCCTAAATCCAAACTATGGAAATATCTGTGGATACACTCAAAACGATATAGAAACAACAATACTACCATATCTTGATGGAGTAGATTTAGAAAAGCTAAAAGTTTGGTACAACGGTTATAACTTTTTAAAAGATGATGTTTATAACCCTTTTGATATACTTCAATTTATCGCTAATGATAAAGTTTATGATAACTACTGGTTTACTTCAGGAACACCAACATACCTTATAAAACTTATAGAGAAAAACAACTACTTCCTACCAGAACTCTCAAACCTAACAGTAGGAAAAGAGTTATTGGATAGTTTTGATATAGAAAATATAAGACTAGAAGTTATACTTTACCAAGCAGGATATCTAACTATAGATAAAGTTGAGATAGATGAAGACTTAGAACTTATAGAGTATAAACTAAAACTACCAAATCGTGAAGTAAAAGTATCTTTTTATACTTTTATCATAGAAAACTTACTAAAACAAAACAATACAAATCAAGATAAAAAAAATATCATAAGAGCATTAAAATCTATAAACCTAGAAGCTTTTAAAACATCATTAGAAACTATATTTGCATCTATACCTTACAATAACTACACAAACAACAACATACAAAACTATGAGGGCTTTTATGCAAGTGTAGTTTATGTATATCTTCAAAGTTTGGGACTTGATATCATAGGGGAAGATGTAACAAATAAGGGTCGTATAGATTTAACTATAAAGATAAATAACCTTATTTATATATTAGAGTTTAAAGTTGGTAGTGAAGATGCATTACAACAAATCAAACAAAAAAACTATGCACAAAAGTATATAAATGAAGATAAAGATATATATCTAGTTGGGATTAATTTTAATGAAGATGAAAAAAATATAGCTAAGTTTGAGTGGGAAAAATATGAAAGTTGAAAAATTATCAAATGAGATAAACTCAAAGGAGTTACTAAGTAGCTTAGGTGTGGATGCTGGTGGGATTAAGATACTCTCTTCAAAGATGCATCATCATATCATATACATAAGAGATTTACATTTTGGTGGGGCAAATATACTAAAGCAAGATGCACTCTCAGTTGGTGCTGACTTAGCCGTTCCAAGAGGAACTGTTGTTGGTACTGTTAAGTATGTTGATTGCATCCTTATAGCAACTCAAAGGCAACTAGAAGTTTTAACAAAAAAAGAGTTGGCTCAGCCGTTTGAGTTAAAAGAGTTAGCAAAAAAACTTCAACAAATCACTAAGGTTACAAAACCTAAAAAAGTTGAGATTATGGGTGTTATCAATGCTAATGATGATAGTTTTTTTAGTGGAAGTAGATTTAAAGACAAAGATGCTTTAAAGAAGATAGAACAGATGTATAATGATGGAGCTTCTATCATAGATATAGGTGGTGTTTCATCAAAACCAAATGCAGATATAGTTAGTGAAGATGATGAACTTGAGAGAGTAAAGCCTATACTAGATGCTATATCAAAAAACAAACTTTATGAAGATATAACTTTTAGTTGCGATAGTTATACACCAGCTGTTATATCTTATGCACTTGAATCTGGTTTTAGCATCGTAAATGATATAACAGGTTTAGCCAATGATGAAGTTTGTAAACTATGTGCTTCTTATGATGCAAAAGCTATCATTATGCATATGCAAGGTACACCTAAAACTATGCAACAAAACCCTCATTATGAAAATATACTAACAGATATTTATGATTTTTTTCAACAAAGAGTTTTAAAAGCCAAATCATTTGGAGTAAAAGACATAGTTTTAGATGTTGGTATAGGATTTGGAAAAACTTTACAAAACAACATTGACCTTATAAAACATCTTGAGCACTTTTTAACACTAGAAAAAGAGTTATTAGTAGGTGCTTCAAGAAAATCTATGATAGACAAAATCTACCCAACAAAGGTAGAAGACAGACTAAGTGGAACGATAGCTTTACATCTTGAAGCTATAAGAAATGGTGCTTCTATACTTAGAGTTCATGATGTAAAAGAGCATACCCAAGCTATAAAAGTGGCTCAGGCATTTTTATAGCTTATTTAATGATATAAGCCTTTATAATCTCTTGACGAGTTACAGGTCTATCTCTTCTATCTGTTTTTACATTGTTTAGTTTTGCAAGTGTAGGCATTGAGCTTTTAGTTGCTTGACCAAAGATAGTGTGGCGACCATTTAGCCAAGGGGTAGGTGCTGTTGTTATAAAGAACTGACTACCATTTGTATGTCTTCCTCTATTTGCCATAGCTAACACACCAACTTTATCAAAAGTTAGGTTTTTAAACTCATCTTTAAACTCTTTTTTCCATATACTTTCACCACCTCTACCACTCTCAGTTGGGTCTCCACCTTGAATCATAAAGTTTTTAATGATTCTATGAAAAGCTACACCATTATAGTAACCATCTTTTATATGTGTCATAAAGTTCTCAACCGCTAATGGTGCTACATCTGGGTAAAGTTCTAACTCTATATTTCCAGCTGTTGTTTCAAGCATAACATGTGGGTTTTGCCCTGCATTTAGGTTTAGTGATAACAAAAGAGTTATCATAAGTAGTATTTTTTTCATTTTATTCCTTTTCAAAATTTAAACATACTGAGTTTATACAGTATCTAAGATGTGTTGGTGCTGGTCCATCAGGAAAAAGATGCCCTAAGTGTGAGTCACATTTTTTACATCTAACTTCAATCCTCATCATACCAAAAGAGTCATCTTCTATCTCTTTTATAGCATCTTTTTCACACTCAAAAAAACTAGGCCAACCAGTACCAGAATCAAACTTGGCTTTTGAGCTAAAAAGTGGTGTATCACAACATACACATTTATACACACCATCCTCTTTATGGTTATAATACTTTCCAGAAAAAGGTGCTTCAGTACCGTTTTCACAACATACACTATAAGCCTCTGGACTTAACTTTTTTTTATAATCTTCATTAGTTATATTCAAAATTCTCCCTTATCATTGACATTCTATCACAATCATCTTCATATATAACATATACATTTTCTAGTGAAACATTAAAAGCACTTCTCAATTTATCAACAGAAGTTGAACAAACATCCATTAGTATTACATGCTTTGCCTTTAACTCACTTATATGAGAATATTCACATAATAATATCTTATTGTCTATCTGATATAAAAAATGCACATACTCATTTAATATCAAAGCTTTTTCATCTATAAAATCTACTAAATCATCACTCAATCTTTTTCTACTTAAATTATTGCTAATTACTATAATATCACTCGCAGAATTATTTTCTAAAAGCTTAGAAATTTTTAACAATGCTAAAGTATGAGTATCCCCTTTTTTAAACTGAATATTTTTATTTTGATAAAAATTTTTATCAAAATTATAATGTGAATCAATTTTATCTTTTGGATTTATAAGTACAAGTCCAGCTTTTTTTTGTTTTTGCTTGATATACTCTATATAGTTATCATCCATTTGATAAGCATCATCACATAAAACTAAATCAACAGGATTAAACTCTTTTGGAATTATTATTTTTAAAGAGTTTATATCAACTTTAACAAGAGAATTTTCAAGTGTATCCAATAACTTTTTTTTAATAATATGACAAGAAAGGATAGTTGGTTTTATAACAATTATCTTATAATCAGGATTTTTTAACAGTTCTAAAATCACTTTCAATATCATAGTATTTGTTTTACCACTAGCACCCTTACCTATTAACTTTTGATGTGTAGTAATTTTAGTATCTATAAATCGTAATTGCTCATTAGTTACTAAATGAAAACGACCATCTTCACTAAGTATATGATACTGAATTAGTAAATTTCTCATAATATTTTCAATATCAGGCAAATCTTCTTTTTCTAACTCTTCTAAATGTAGTTTTTTGGAAATTTCATAATCCAAAGAATCACTAAAAAGAATATTCTTTTCTGGTAATAAATTCTTAAATGAATCATCTAAATGCTTATACTCATAAGTATTTAGATTTTCCATCAAAAGATAGTTTATAATAGGCACATTATCTTTATGTGTTACCTCTTTTAATTTTTCTCTTAAAAAACTATGTGTTCTTTCAAAAGCTAATGCATTTTCTTTTGATTCTTGATTAGTTGCTTTTTGTATAGTTGAGTGTTTTAGTTCATCATACGACCAACTTTTATATTCAAAAAGATAAATTCCATGTTTTTTATCTAGTATCAAAAGTTGTATAAAAAAACTTCTATCCTGATGATAAATAGTTATATTTTCATACACCAACAATGAATTTTTATTAGCTACATTTTTTAATCTTTTTTTTAATATAGAATCAGGTAAAACAAGAGTCTTTTGAGGTTTTTTAAAAAAAGATTTTATAGAAGAGAGTATCATTATTATCTTGAGGATAACTAAAATTTTTTATCGCATAAAGCGATAAAAAATTAATACCTATTTTCCAGCTGCAACACGGTCCTTAAGACCTTTACCAGCTTTAAATTTTGGAACCATTTTATCTTCAGTTGTATAAGTTTTATCAGTACCTGGAACTTTACCACTTTTACCTTTTTGTAAAACAGCATTAAAACTACCAAAACCTATAAGAGAAACATCCTCTTTATTTACTAGTGCTGTTGTAACAGCTTCTGTAAATGCTTTTATAGCTGATTCAGCTTCAACTTTAGTTTTATAATCACCAGATTTTTGAACTAACTCAACAAATTCTGCTTTATTCATAACTCTTCCCTTTGGAATAATTTTATAGAACTATTTATCCAAATAATTCAACTAAGGATACTTTATAATTTATTTGCTTAAAAATATCTTCTTTTTAAAAAAAAATCTGCATTTTTATAGATTTATCTCCATATTTAGCCACTTTTAGCACTATCTACTTCAATAAATCACTATAATCATATTTTGAAAAATCTAAAAATAATTTACCATTTTGCTTAATAATCCTTACATCATTATCATAAGCTTTTAAAAACCTCTTTTTTATACTTTTTTTCTCTTTAGATGTTAAATCAAGAGTTTTAAGATATTTTTTTAATTCAACAACCTTTTGCTCTTTGTGTTCTATCTCAGCAACAGGAACATCATGAATCACTGTATTTGATTTTTCTAACAATAACTTAGTATTTATAACTTCAAGATATATAGCTTCAATCTTATCTCTTTCTTCAATAAGCATCCTCTCTTTATCATCAACTAACTTTTCTATTCTCTTTTCTAAGTGCTCTATTTTCTCTTTTAAAAGTTTATTTTCTTTTTGATATAGCTCTATTACCATAGCTACTGTTATTTTCTTTGACTCTGTTATCTCTTTCATACATATTTTCCTTAATTAGACTTCTTGCAAGAAGTCTATTGCAATCTTAGATTCTAATCAATATTTTCCTTTATTTTATCATAAATTAACCTCTAAAGTTCTTTTAAATAATCTTTATAATAAAATAGCACTATAAGATTATAATTTAGGATTTAGTTATGAGTAAAGGTATTTTAGATATCGTAAACCCAGGCGTATTGTTTGGTGAAGATGTACAAAAAGTTTATCAATATGCAAAAGAAAATAATTTTGCAATCCCTGCTGTAAATGTTGTAGGAACTGATTCTGTAAATGCAGTTTTAGAAGCTGCTGCAAAAGTAAAATCTCCAGTTATTATACAGTTTAGTAATGGTGGTGCTTCATTTTATGCAGGTAAAGGTTTAAGTAATGTAGATGAAAGAGCAGCAATTATAGGTGCTATAAGTGGTGCTTTACATGTTCAAATGATGGCTGTTGCTTATGAAGTACCAGTTATACTTCATACTGACCATGCAGCTAAAAAACTTCTTCCTTGGATAGATGCACTACTTGAAGCTGGTGAGGGTCATTATGAAGCTCATGGTAGAGCATTGTTTTCATCTCATATGTTAGACCTTTCAGAAGAGCCTTTAGAAGAAAATATAGCTATTTGTAAATCGTACTTAGAGAGAATGTCTAAGATAGGTATGAGTATAGAGATAGAGTTAGGCTGTACTGGTGGTGAAGAAGATGGTGTTGATAATACAAATATAGACAACTCTCTTTTATACACTCAACCAGAAGATGTTGCTCTTGCTTACAAAGAGTTAAGTGAAGTATCTCCACACTTTACTATAGCAGCATCGTTTGGAAATGTTCATGGTGTTTATAAACCAGGTAATGTTAAACTTACTCCAAAAATCTTAGATAACTCTCAAAAATACATACAAGAGAAATTTAACACAGGTGAAAAACCTGTTAATTTTGTATTTCATGGTGGTTCAGGCTCGTCAATAGAAGAGATAAGAGAAGCTATAGACTACGGTGTTATCAAAATGAATATAGACACAGATACACAATGGGCTACTTGGGAAGGTGTAAAAAACTATACTGAAAAATATCACGATTATCTACAAAGTCAGATTGGAAATCCAGAGGGCGAAGACAAACCAAATAAAAAATACTACGACCCTAGAAAATGGCTAAGAGCTGGTCAAGAGTCTTTAGTAGAAAGAGTAAAAGTAGCTTTTAGTGACCTAAATGCACTAAATAAAAACTAAGGTTAATCCTTAGTTTTTTCATATATATCTTTTATAGACTCTATACCATCATTTTCCATATAATATCTATTTAAAAGTTGATTAAGTCTATTATGATTAAATCTCCAAAAGTGCTCACTATCAAAATCTTCATCTTCAGTCATCTTTACATATAATGTCTTGGCATCTATATCAGAGCCATTATTTTTTATAACTTTTATCATCAATGATATAAGCTCATTATACGAATCATCCGTTGTGTCATCATCTTTTAATTGTTTATTTGGTAAAAAAGCATATATCTTCCATATACTTAAAATCAAAAATATAACAAAAAATATTAACATCCATGTAGATAAACTTATATCCATAATCAAACCTTTTTAAGAATTTATCTCATCTTTTATAATTTTTGCTATATCACTACACTCTTTTATCTTTTGAGTATAATTTAAATCATCTTTTAAAAGTACATCTATAAAAGCACTTCCAACTATAACTCCATCTGCACCTTTTACTTTATCTTTTGCTGTCTTTTGATTTACTCCAAATCCAACATATATAGGTGTTTGAGTATATTTTTTGATAGAGTTTAAAAATGGTTGTAAATCTTCAGCTTTTCCAGAACCTGTTATACCTGTATATGCAACCATATATATAAATTTTTGTGCACTAGAGACAACCTCTTTTATTCTGTCTTCACTGTCAGTTGGTGCTACAAAACTTATATTTGCCATAGAATTTTCACTAAAAAGAGCATCATAGAGTTTGGCTTCTTCATGTGGCAAATCAGGGATAATAAGACCATTTACACCTATACTCTTAGCTAAAGGGATAAGTTTTTGCATATCTTGTTGATAAAAACTATTGAAATATCCCATCCAAAGAGTATCTAAATTAGATGCTATCTCTTTTGAAACATCCAAAAGATGCTCAAACTTAAAACCTAATTCTAATGCTTTATGATTTGCTTTTTCTATAAGTGGTCCATCTGCAACTGGGTCTGAAAATGGAACTCCCAATTCAAGAGTATCTACTCCATTTTCACCTAAAGCTAAAGCAAGATCTATACTAAAAGATTTTTCTGGATAACTAGTTGTTATATATGCTACTAAATTTTTCATCTGTTTTATTTGTCCAAATCTGGGATTTTAAGTAAAGAAAACTTTATTTTTGAAAGTTCATTATCATTTTGAAGGTCGTCATTCCATTTACTAAACATATCACTTATAAGCAATAACCAGTTTATAACCTCATCTGAGATTGGTCTATCTGTTTTTCTTAAAACATCAAGAGCATCTTCAACAAATGCGGAGAGTTTTGATATGGTTTGCAAACCTAAAAAAGCTGATGACGACTTGATAGTATGAAAAACACGAAAAAGTTCACTTACACTTTTTTCTCTCATATCAAGTTTTGATAAATCAGTTATCATTACTTCCATACTATCAACCATCAAAGAATAGTGATCTAAAAACTCATCTACAATCTCAAAATCGAAGTTAGCTTCAAGGTGACTTTTTATTCCCATAAAGTTTTCTCCTAAATTGTTCAAATTATAGCAATTTTTAGTTAAAATACCTTTATGAATAAAAAAATGACTATAAATTCGATACAAAAGACAAAAGGTATAAGACCTTTAGTGATGATAACAGCTTATGACGCACTTTTTGCAAAACTTTTTGAAGATAGTGTAGATATGATTTTGGTTGGTGATAGTTTAAATATGAGCTTTGCTGGTCGTAAAGATACACTTACAGCAACTATGCAACAGATGATTTACCATACAAATGCAGTATGTAATGGTGCAAAAAATACCTTTGTAGTTTGTGATATGCCATTTGGAACATACACAAATAAAAAAGATGCACTTAAAAATGCTATAAAAGTTTTTCAACAAACAGATGCAGACTGTGTAAAAATAGAAGGTGGAGCAGATAAAGCAGACATAGTTAAACATCTAGTAGACAATGGTATAGCTGTATGTGGGCATATCGGACTACTTCCTCAATCTGTAAGGGGTGAAGGTGGTTACAAAGTAAAAGGGAGAGATCCAAAAGAGCAACAACAACTTATAGAAGATGCAAGAGCTATAGAGGAAGCTGGAGCTTTTTGTATGGTTATAGAGGGTGTTATATCTGAAGTTGCTTCTGAAGTCGCTTCTTGTATAGATATACCTGTTATTGGGATAGGTGCAGGTAGTGATGTCGATGGACAAGTTCTTGTTTTTTCTGATATGTTAGGATTATTTGAAGAGTTTACCCCAAAATTTGTAAAAAAATATATAAATGGAGCAACTCTTGTAAAAGAGTCTGTAAAAAGATACTCAAATGAAGTTAAAACAAGAGAATTTCCAGAGGATATGCACACCTACTAACTTTTAAGTTTCTTTATAATCTCATAAGCTTGATTTATCTCTTGTGTTTTAGATGTTGCTTCTTCTATGTAAGCTTCATCTTTATCTTGAGATTTTATGATATCTGGATGATACTGTCTAACTAATTTTCTATATGCTTTTTTGATGGTATTCATATCATCGTTTTCACTTACACCTAACACCTTATAGGCTTCTTCTGTACTCATACTCTGTTGATGATTTTGCATCATATTTTCAAATTTACTTACTAAAGCATTATAATCATCTAAAGATAATTCCAATTCTAAAACTATCTCTTTTAAAACTTTATCTTCATCTGAACTTATACCACTATCTACAAAAGCTAATTGAATTAAAAACTCGACAAACTGATGCCGTTTTAACTTACTTTTTCCAAGTAGTTTATTTAGAGATTGTGCTATCTCTTTTGTATTGTCAATTTTTTCTTTCTCTTCATTAAATATATCTTTTAAAATAGCTCTGGTTTTTTCTTGATTTGGAAATATTCTTGAAATATCATCAAACATAATTCCGATAAGTTGAGCTTCTAACTCACTTACACGACCATCAGCTTTTGCAACCTTTGCAACAAGAGCTATAAAAAGTCCAAGTTCACTTTCACGAAATAACTCTTTTGAACTAGATATCTTTATCAGTTTTCTTATGTTGTAAAACTTATATATTTTAAAAGCTATATACAAAGATGCAATTATAGATAAAGTTATCAATATATTTGCAATAAATATATAATAAAAAAGTGTTAGTGTTAAGACTAGGTATATGATTCTTTTCATTTATATTCTACTTTAGTTATTAAGATTTGTTGATTTTAACATATTTTGCACACATAATTCAATCATTTCAAAAACTTTTTCAAATCCATCAAACCCATTGAAAAAATATGGATCGGGAACATCCTCAGAGTTATAACCATAATCACCAAGTTTTACAAGGTTTTTTACACCTAGTTTTTTTAAATCATTATAGTTACTACTATCCAATGCAACAACTAAATCATACTTACAAATATCATCTTTTGTAAATTGAGTAGCCTTATACTTAGATATATCTATACCATGAAGTTCACAAACTTTTATGGAGTTAAAACATGGATTTTCCCCTATATGCCACGAACCAGTACCAGCTGAAAAGATATCTATATCTAAACCTTTCTCTTTTACTAACTTTTTTGCACACCCCTCAGCTATAGGTGAGCGACAAATAAGTAAGATAGAGGTAGAACATGAAAATATGTTTAAGATGCTAAAAGAGAGACTTGAAAATGATGCTGAGTTTGTAAGTGAAAATGAGGAAGAAGCTTGGATATGTGAAGTTTGTGGGCATATACACTATGGTAAAAAAGCTTTAAAAGTTTGCCCAGTTTGTAAACATCCACAAGAGTATCAATCAAGACTAAACTCTAAGAAATAATTATATTTCAACCATATTTACTTTTTCATTGCTATAATTCAAGCAATGAAAAAGAAACCAAATTTTAAAGTAATATCCCCATATCAACCAGCAGGTGACCAACCCAAAGCGATAGAAGTTTTAAGTAAATCTATCTTAGATGGTAACCGTTACCAAACACTAGAGGGTGT
>JAMOQV010000043.1 GCA_027068615.1 Helicobacteraceae bacterium
TTATTTCAGGTTGTAAAAAATGTTAAATCTTAAAAATCCAGACCTTTATATTAACCGTGAATTATCTTGGTTAGAATTTAATACAAGAGTTTTAAAACAAGCTCAAGATGAGTCATTACCATTGTTGGAAAGACTTAAATTTTTAGCCATATATGGAACAAATCTTGATGAGTTTTATATGATTCGTGTAGCTGGACTTAAGAAACTTTTTTCAGCTGGGATTATAGTATCTGGGGCTGATAGACTAACTCCTTTACAACAGTTAAAACAGATACGACATAAACTTCATCAAGAACAACAAGTTGTTGAGTATTGTAGAAGTAAAATTTTAAATAAACTTGCAAATGAGGGTATAAGAGTTATAAAGTACAACGAAGCAACAAAAACTGAAAAACAAAAACTAAGCAAGTATTTTTATGAACATATCTACCCTGTTATAATCCCTATAGCAGTTGATGCTACACACCCTTTTCCACACTTAAACAATCTTAGTTTTGGACTTATAGTAAAACTTGCAGATGAGGAAGATAAATCTGTTGAGAGATTTGGCATCATTCGTGTACCTCGTGTTTTAAATAGATTTGTTCAACTAGATAGTGGTACTTATGTTATTATAGAGACTGTTGTAGCTCAACATGTTGAGGATCTTTTCCCTGGGTATTCATTATTAAAATATGCATCTTTTAGAGTCACTAGAAATGCAGATATTGAGATACAAGAAGAAGAAGCTGATGACTTTATGGAGATACTTGAAGAGGGATTAAAACTTCGTAGAAAAGGGGAAATGGTTCGACTTGAAGTTGGTTCAAATGCTGATGATGAGATTATAAACTTTATAAACCAACATGTAAATGTTTTTAAAGATGATATATATAAATTTCATACATTTTTAAATCTTTCTAGCTTATGGCAAATAGTAGCAAACAAAGACTATGCACACCTTCTACTACCACCATTTAAACCAAAAAATTTACCACCTTTTACAAATGAAGATGATATATTTTCTATTTTAGAAAAACAAGATGTACTTTTATACCACCCTTATGAGAGTTTTGATCCTATAGTAAAACTTATACAAACATCTGCAAAAGACCCAGATGTTGTATCTATAAAAATGACACTATATCGTTCAGGTACAAATTCACCTATCGTTAAGTCTCTTATAGAAGCTAGTGAAAGTGGAAAACAAGTAACTGTTATGGTTGAGCTAAAAGCTAGATTTGATGAGGAAAATAACCTTATCTGGGCAAAAGCACTTGAAAAGGCTGGAGCTCATGTTATATATGGTATCAAGGGTTTTAAAGTTCATGCAAAAGCTACACTTGTAACAAGAAGAAAAGATGGAAAACTAAAACAATATGCCCACTTAGGAACAGGAAATTATAACCAAGCAACTGCAAAAATCTATACAGATATGAGTTATATGACAAGTAAAGATGATATAACAAATGATTTAACAAGATTTTTTCACTTTTTAACTGGATTTTCAAAAAAAGGTAAACTAAACGAACTTTATATGTCTCCATCACAAATAAAACCCAAAGTTTTATCTCTAATTCAAAACGAAACAAGACAGGGTAAAGATGGTCAAATCATAGCAAAAGTAAACTCTCTAGTTGATGATGATGTTATAAGAGCATTGTATAAAGCATCTCAAGCTGGTGTTAAGATAGACCTTATAGTTCGTGGTATATGTTGTCTAAAACCAAATGTAAAAGGTGTAAGTGAAAATATACGAGTTATATCTATACTTGGAAAATACCTAGAACACCCTAGAGTTTTTTACTTTAAAAATGATGCTACGCAAGTTTATATATCTTCGGCTGATTGGATGCCTAGAAATTTAGTTAGAAGAATAGAGCTTTTAACTGCTATAAAAGATGAAAATTCAAAAGAGAAAATTTTACAAATATTAAAACTTCAATGTTTAGATAACTCTCTAGCTCATGAGTTACAAGAAAATGGTTCATATAAAAAAGTGACTAAAGGTAACAATAAAACTATAAATAATCATAAAATTTTAGAAGATTATGTAAATAGAGTTTCAAAAGTTCTAAAAAAAGAAACTTCAAACAGTGCTTTAGCACTTGCAAGTAGATTGCTTATGGAAAGTTAAGGATAAAATATGATACATAAATTTAAAGATATAACACCAAAAATAGGTAAAAACACTTGGATATCTCCATCTGCTGATGTTATAGGGGAAGTTGAATGTGGAGATGAATGTTCTATATGGTTTGGTTGTGTAGTTCGTGGAGATGTTAATTACATCAAAATCGGAAACCGTACAAATATACAAGATTTGAGTATGATACATGTTACACACTATAAAAAAGCAGATAAAAGTGATGGAAACCCAACTGTTATAGGTGATGATGTAACAGTTGGTCATAGAGTTATGCTTCATGGCTGTACTATAGAAGATGCTTGTCTTATAGGTATGAGTGCTACCATACTAGATGGTGCAGTGATAGCAAAGGAGTCCATTGTTGGAGCTGGAGCATTGGTAACTAAAAACAAAAAGTTTCCACCCCGTTCACTTATAGTTGGAAGCCCTGCTAAGGTTGTAAGAGAACTAACAGATGATGAAGTAAAAGAGTTATATGCTTCTGCTAGTAGATATGTAGAGTTTAAAAAGGATTATGAGGACTAAGTCCTATAATTTATATTTAGTTATCACTTTTTATTAATCTTTGAAATAAAATATCTTTTGCTCTAAATCATTAAACATCTCTTCTTGTTCTATAATCCTATTGTTTTCTATATCATTTTCACTTTGAACTATCAACTTTAATAAATTTAAAGAATTTTGTAAATTTTCATAACTTTTTATATCTTGCACAACAGCTTTTGCCTCACCATTTTGTGTAATTATAATAGTTCTTTGATTCTCATTTACATCATTGATAACATTTGCAGTTTTTGCTTTAAGATAGCTAATAGGTTTTATATCTTGGCTTAATAACATTTTATTGTCCTTATGCTTATTTTATACATTGTACTAAATTTAGTTTTAATTTAGTGTTAAGCACAAAAACTTATATAAAAAAGATTATAGGAACTAAGTCCTATAATCCGCATTTATTTTAACATACTCATAACCCAAATCACACCCATAAGCTGTAAATGAGCCATCAGATACACCTAAATCACAAGAGATGCTAAATCTATCTTTTTTCATAACTTCAGCAGATTTTTTCTCCATCTCTTCATCAAAATATATCTCTCCTCTATCATAAACACAACACTTATCAAAAGAGATTTTTAAAGTTGCTTCATCACATTCAACCCCACTTGCACCAACTGTTGATGCTACCCTACCCCAGTTTGGGTCTTCTCCATAAAGTGCTGTTTTCATAAGAAGTGAGTCTGAAAGTGCTTTTGCTACTTTTTCAGCCTCTTTATCATCTTTTGCACCTGTGATTTTATATGTTACAAGTTTCGTTGCACCCTCGCCATCTCGTACCATCTCAGTTGCTAAAAATAGCATTATCTTATGAAGAGCATCTCTAAAAGCATCTGCATTGTAAGCACCACTTTTTGCACTACTTAAAAGTATAACTGTATCGTTTGTAGAGGTATCACCATCTACACTTGCAGCATTAAAAGTTGTTTTTGTAATCTCATCTAAAATCTTTTGCATTTCAGATTTAGATACTTTAGCATCTGTTGTTATAAAACAAAGCATTGTAGCCATAGCAGGGTTTATCATACCTGCACCTTTTGCTATAGCACCTATGTTAAAACTACTTCCATCTTCTAACTCAACTCTATAAGAGATTTGTTTATTAAAAGAGTCTGTTGTCATTATAGCTTTTGATGCAGAAGTTGAGTCTTTTTTAGTCAAATCAAATAGTTTAGTCCCAGCTATAAGCTTCTCTTTTGGAACTCTTACCCCTATAACACCAGTTGAACTCATAACAGGATTTTTTATCTGAGGGTTGTTTTTAGAAACTTCACTTAAAATCTCATCTATATCTTCTATACCAGCTTTACCAGTCATAGCATTTGCATTTTTAGAGTTTATAACGATAAAGTTAGTTTTAAAATCACCATATCTTCTAAAGTGTCTTATCGGTGCTGCTGTCATCTTGTTTGTAGTAAAAACAGATGCTATCTCACACTCAACATCTGAGTAGATAAAAGCCATATCTTTAGCACCATCTGGTTTTAGCCCTGCACTTACACCATCAGCAAAAAAACCATCACTTGCACAAACCCCACCATCTATCTTTTTTAAATTATACAAATTTTAGCTCCTTTGGTTTTTGTCTTTGTCTTAGTATATCTTTTGTAGCTCTTATACCGTTTTGTGTCCCAACTACTAAAAGTTTACATTCACTTGTTATAAGAACATCACCTTTGGGCATCGTGATAAATTTACCATCTTTTTTAGTTAAGCCAACGATGGAAGTGTTTGTTATCTCTCTTATATGTGTTTCTTTTATCTTTTTAAGAACAACCCAACTATATTTTGGGATAACTATCTCTTGCATATCTAAAGGGTTGTCACTTTTATATAAAAACTCTTCAAGCATATTTTCCATATCTGGACGAGCAGCCATTGCACTAACTCTTTGAGCTGTTAGTTTTGTAGGAGAAACTACTGTATCTGCTCCTAGTTTTTTAAGCTTTTCAACATCACTTAAACTATCAGCTGCAGATATAACATAGTATGGTCTAGGCAATAGGTGTTCTTTTTCAAAAAGTCTAACAGAAGCTATAATAGCGATATTGTCAGCTATAGATGAGGAAAGTGTAATAAGACCTTTAGCAGATGAAAGATGAGCTTTAAGCATTGAGAGTTCAGCATGTGGTTCAGCTTGTAAATAAGCTGGATACTTATATTCCTCTGCCCATTTATGTATCTCTTTTCGTGGGTCAATAACAACAAAAGGTATATGATTTTTTCTAAGTTGTTTTGTTACTTCTATCGTATAATCATTATGGTAACAAACAACAAAATGTTTTTTTAATCTTGCTATCTTATATAACATATGTCTTTCCTTTAAAACTTCAATTATAGTACCTCTACTTAACTCTGCAACCAATATACCAACGGCACTAGAAAATATAGCAAAACCAGCGACAATAAGAGTAATAGTAAATAACCTACCTGCATTTGAAACTGGAGCAATCTCTCCATAACCAACAGTGGTAATTGTAATTCCAGTTTGATAAAGAGCATCTAAAACACTAAAACCATCTATCATAACATAGCCTAATGTACCAACAAGCATAGTCATAACAGTTAAAATAAGGGGTAAACGAAATTCTTTGAAATAAGGATAAACTTCAGGAAGAAGTTTAGGGTCAGGCTTGGGAGTTCTCTCCCAATGTAGAAATTTACGAATCCTATCGGAAAGATTCAAAACTAAATTCCTACTTTGTAAGACTTAAGAATTCTTCTTAAGTGTACGTAATTCTTTAGCACAAATCTTGATTTTTTTAGTAGTACCATCTTCTAAAGTGATACGAACGGTTCTTAGATTTGGTAAAAAACGACGCTTTGTTCTGTTCTTCGCATGAGAAACATTGTTCCCACTCATAGGGCCTTTGCCACTAATAGCACATCTTCTTGCCATAATTAGCTTCCTTGTTTTAAGTTTTAAAAGTTTCGAATTATAGCAAATATAAGCAAAACTCCAACTTAAGTTATAGTATTACTTAGTAAATTTATCGATTTTCTGTTATAATAAAACAAAAAAGTATTACATATGATTACTAAAGATAAAATTGACACTTATATAGAAAAGATTCCACCAGCACCAAAAGTTCTAAAAGAGACACTATCACTTCTAAATGATGGTGAACTTATAAAAGCTTCAAAAGTTGCAGAAAGTGATTTAGCTTTAAAAAGCTATCTAAAGCATATTGTCAACAAACCAATTTATGGCTTTAAAAACGAGGTTACTGATATATCTCAAATCTTTACAATCCTTGGTGTAGCTAGAAGTCAACAAACAGTATATAACTATATGCTTTCACTTTTATCTCCAAAAGAGTGGACAATTTTTAACTTAACTGAACAAAATTTTCATGAGCTTCAAGCAAGACTATCAGCAAATTACAACAAAATACTAAAGCATCTAAATATCATAGATAAAGATATTCAAAGTTGTATCTCACTTTTGCCAGCTTCTATAATAATAGTAGAAGCACTTTTTAAAGAACAAAAAGAAAATATAGAACTTATCAAATCAACAAAATCTATAGATTATAATACAATCCTAAAAAGATTAACTGGTATGGATCTGTTTGATATATGTGAAGAGATTGCTAAAAAATGGGAAATGTCAGATAAAATCTCACAAATTATACAAACATCTTCAGGTATAAAACCATCAGAAGACAAAGATATAAATCATATTGCAAAATGGATACATCTACTACTCTTTTATGAACTTTCCCAACCAATATTTATAGAAGCAAACTTAAACGACTTTTTAGAATTTCAAGTTGAATTTGTAGAAGATATATATGAAGAATTTTTACAAGTTATAAAGGTACAAGATAAATGAGAGCAGTTTTAAAAAATGGTATAGCAGTTTTTCATCCACAAGGCTTTTTAGATGGTAATTCAGCAGAAACTATGCTAAGTATAGAAGATATAAAGGCTACTGAAAAATTAGAAACTGATTTAGTTTTAGTATCTTTAAAAAAAGTTATATTTTTCAATAAAAATGGACTTGAAACTTTTGTAAGGATGCTAACAAAAGTAAGAAAATCAACTCAAGCAAGAATAGGCTTTTGTGATTATGATACAAAAAAGTTTAACTCTATAATAAACTTTTTTAAAGATGATCTATCTTTTTCACTTTTTAATACAATAGATACAGCATCACTTTTTGCATCAAACTTTAAAAATCAAAAAAAGAATGCTCTAGTCTATAGTGAAAATAAAAGTCAGCGTTCAGTTATGGCGATAGAGTTGCACAACTATGGACACAATCCAATAATTGCTCAATCAAAAGAGGAATTTGAAGAAAAAAAGAAAAATGCAAAAACTTATGATGTTATAATAGAAAACAGCTATATGGGCTGTATGGAAAATGGTAATATAGTTGCTAAAGTAAGTAGTAACGCAATCATATACAATATATCATCTTTTTTGGATGCAAGTATCTCAAATAACTTCAATATCTACTATCATAACAATTCATTAAAAGCTGGTTTTAGACTGTTTATATTTGAAGCTTATCAAGTTATAAATATGAATGTGCATGCTATGAATTTCTTTTCAAAACTTGCTTCAGCTGCAGCTGAATACAATGCAACAATATGCTTTGTAGGTCTATCAAAGGATAAAATAACACAAAAATTTTATGAGACATTAGAAGACTCTGGAATTATGTTTTTTGAGCAATTAGATACTATATTGGATGATAAAAAACTTTTAGCTGAGCTTGGTGCTTCTACAGCAACAAATACAAAAGATAAAAGATCTTTAAATAAAGCTATGATAACTCAACTACCTAGCTTTATAGAAGCTACCGTAGATACTATAAAAATGATGACAAACGCTGAAGCTAAAAAAGAGTCTGCTTCTATATATACAATTAAAATTCAAGAAGTTGAAGATAAGATAGCAAGTAGTATAGGTTTTTATGGTGATATAGATGGGATGGTTATACTTGTATTTCCAAATAATATAGCTAAAAAAGCTTGTGAGCTTCTAATAGGTGAAGAAACAGATGATAAAGAACTCATAATGGACGCACTAGGAGAGTTTGTAAATATTATAGGTGGTAAGATAAAATCTCTCTTAGCAGATAATGATATAAGAGTAAAAATAACTCTACCTAGAACATACAATGAAGTAAGTGAACTTTTAACAGTAGCAGATAATCGCAAAGGTGTTCAGGTTGATTTGACATTTGATGGGGATAAATTTTCTTTTTTCTTAACTAGATAAAAGTAGCACTTTGTTATAATAACTCTAAAAAAGGTTTATAATGATAAAAGTAGCTCCTAGTGTACTTAGTGCTGATTTTGGAAATTTACAAAGAGATGTTGAGGCTATCTGCGATGCAGGTTGTGATTTGGTTCATGTTGATGTTATGGATGGGCATTTTGTACCAAACTTAACTATAGGACCTGTTGTTGTCTCTTCTATAGCAAAATGTGCTACAAAACCACTAGACATACATCTTATGGTTGAAAACAACACTTTTTTTGTTGACCTTTTTGCTCCACTAAAACCAGAATATATATCTTTTCATATAGAGGAGGAAAAACACCCTCACCGTCTTATACAAAAGATTCGCTCTTTAGGTATAAAACCTGCCATAGTTTTAAACCCTCACACACCAGCTGAAGCCGTTGAGTATCTTTTAAAAGACTTAGATATGGTTTTACTTATGAGTGTAAACCCAGGTTTTGGAGGGCAGAGTTTTATCGACACTGTGATAGAAAAAGCTTCAAGATTAAATGCTCTAAGAAATAAAATAAATCCAGATTGTCTTATAGAGGTTGATGGTGGAGTAAGTGATAAAAATATAAAATCACTTAAAAATGTTGGTGTTGATGTTGTTGTAGCTGGTAGCTATGTATTTAACCACTCTAGTAAAAAAGAGGCGATTGAGAGTTTACAAATCTAATGCGAACAAAGATATGTGGAATCACCTCTTATGAGGATGCAATGGTTGCGATAAATGCAGGTGCTAATGCACTTGGATTTGTTTTTTATGAAAAATCACCCCGTTTTATATCACCTAAAGATGCCAAAGCCATTATAGAAAAACTTCCCCCTTTTGTTGAAAAAGTTGCACTTTTTGTAAATGAGGATGCAAAAACTATAAACTCATATATGAGATTATCAGATGCTACACTAGCTCAGATACATTTTGAAGCATCTGATGAACTCTATAATGAGTTAGAAGTACCTTTTATCAAAGTTATACGAGCTAAAAGTAAAGAGGATATTTTAAAATACAGTGATGAGTATAGACTTATAGATGCTTACTGTGAAGCTTATGGTGGAGCTGGTAAAAGGATAAATATAGAGTGGTTTGATGAAATAGAGTGTTCAAAAATTATCTTAGCTGGTGGACTTGATGCCTTAAATGTAGCATCACTTAAAAAGTATGGTTTTTATGGTGTTGATGTTAGTAGTGGTGTTGAAGCATCAAAAGGTATAAAAGATGCAAAAAAAGTAAAAGAGTTTATAAAAAATGCTAACTAAATACATAAATCTTGATTCAAAAAGTTTACATAAACTTGCTACAAATGGACTTTGCAGACAAAGACTAAAAGAGCAGTTAGATTTTGGGGTAGATACTTCACTAGAAATTTTTAATACCCAAGGTTTAGAGATAGTTAAAAATAAAGGATATTACTATTTCTCTACCAAATTTACCCCTTTAGAAGAAGCAGAATTTTGCATAGTAGATATTGAGACAAATGGTTCAAAAGTTGGAGAGCATCAAATCATAGAGTTAGCTTGTGTTAAAGTAAAAAATGGAAAGATTATAGATAGATTTGAATCTCTTATAAAATGTGATAAAATCAATGAAGTTATAACAGAGTTAACAGGTATAACAGTTGAAGATACAAAAGATGCACCAACATTAAAAGAGGTACTTACAAAGTTTAGGGTATTTTTAGGGAACTCTATATTTGTAGCTCATGATGTAAAGTTTGACTTTAGATTTATCGCTGATTCTTTTATAAGTATAGGTGAAGAAGCTATACTAAATCGCTATTTGTGTTCACTTGCACTAGCTGAAAGAACTGTTGAGTCTTACAGATATGCACTATCGTACCTAAACGATACATATAAACTAAATCCAAATCCTCAACACCATCGTGCTATGAGTGATGTTTTAACCACTTATGGACTTTTTAAACTATCTATAAAAAACTGTACTGAAAGTATAAATAATGTAGAAGATTTAATAAAATTTTCCAAAGATGGAAAAAGACTAAAAAGACCTAAGTTTGACCCTTTGTCTGAAAAAGCTTAAAATTAAGCTTTTTCTTTTTTACTTACCTCTTTTATAAACTTAGCAAGAGCAGAATACTCACTTCTACTTAAAAATCTAACTTTACCAGTTGGTAGGTTATTTAACTCAATCTCCGCAAAACTTAATCTTTTAAGGTCTGTTACTTCAGCTCCAAAGTGTGCAAAAAATCTTCTAAGTTCACGATTTTTACCCTCTGATATAGCTACTTTTAGTATAGAGTAGTTTGGTGTATTTTTCTGAATCTTATACCCTATAAAAGGTTTAAAAGTCATAGAAGTTACTTTTGAGAACTCATGACCACCAGCACTTGCATCTTCTAGTGTCATACCATTCATCATAGCATTTTCCATATCCTGTGTGATTTCACCTTTTATCTTTATCTTATAAACCCTTTGTAGGTCTGAACCCATCAAAGCAGTAGCAACTTTTGAAGCATCTGTAAGAAGTAAAAGCCCCTCAGAAGCATAATCAAGTCGCCCAATAGGGATATAATGTTTATACTCTT
>JAMOQV010000044.1 GCA_027068615.1 Helicobacteraceae bacterium
CTTTTAATGACATATAAAATTGTAACCAATTTTATCTTGAGGCACACAAAGATACTTTTTTATACCTTACAAAGCCCATAAATAAGGGGTTTTATAAATTTGATTTTTTTATCGCACAAAACAGGAGATGAGTTACAAAACTATATAGATGGTGCAAAAAAAGGTGCTTTTAAACAGCATATTTGGGGTTTATATGTGTTATCTGTTTGGTTAAAGAAGAATATACTTTGAGATAAGAGATTTATCTCTTATCTTTTTTTATTTCTTGTTATAAATCTACCAGTTAGATTTATAAATAAAACCAATACAGTAAGTATAAATGAAGCTGCCCATGCAAGATCTCTACTCGCTTCTTCTGGTTCATTTGCCAAGTCGTAGATACTTACAGTTAGAGATGGAAAACTTTCAGTCAGATCAAGGCTAAAATAATTTGATGTTTCAGATGTAAATAGCAAAGGAGCGGTCTCCCCTATAATACGAGCAAAAGCAAGTAGTATCCCTGTCATTATACCAACTTTTGCAGCTCTTATAACGATATCTATAATAACTTTATACTTTGAAGCACCAAGGGCTATACCTGCTTCTCTTAACTCTTTTGGTACAAGTGAAAGCATATTATCTGTTGTATTTATAACTATTGGTAGCATCATTATGGCTAAAGATATAGCACCTGCAAAACCACTTGTTCCACCTGTTGGTATAACAACTATTGCATATACGAAAGCACCTATAACTATTGATGGAGCTGACATCATAATATCACTTAGATTACGGATAAGTTGGGCATATTTACCACGACCATATTCACGGATATATATACCAGCTACCATACCAAGTGGAATACCTACAATTCCAGCTATACCAGCTAGTATAAATTGTCCCATTATAAGATTTCTAAGTCCACCATCTATAAGGTCATTTAAAAATAATGAAAAATGGAAAGAACTTAATCCTTTGATAAAAAGTGTAATAAGTATCCAACCTAAAAATGATAAACCTATAATTGCTGATAAGGTAGAAAGTCCTAGAATTATTTTATTGATAAGTAGTCTCATTACTTAGTTCCTCTTAGAAAGTATAGTTTTGCAAAAGATATAACTGCAAAAGATATTATAAAAAGAATTAGTGCTAAGTAAAACAATGAACTCTCACCCAATCCACTAGCTTCTCCAAAATTATTAGCCATAGCAACAGGTATAGATATAGTTGGGTCTGTGATTTTTGACGGAAGGGAAAAAATAGAACCGATAAGAAATGCAACAGCCATAGTTTCACCCAATGCTCTACCCAATGCTAAAATAATAGAACCGATAATACCAACTTTTGAATATGGAAAAATTATATCTTTAATAACTTCAAATTTTGTAGCACCCATAGCATAAGCACTCTCTTTTAAAACATCTGGTGTTGTATTCATACTATCTCTTGTTATTGCTGCCATAAATGGTAAAACCATTACGCCAAGAACAAGACCAGCTGTTAAAAGTGATACCTGATAACCACCAACTAAGTCTGCTACTATTGGTGCAAAGTAGTAAAGTCCCCACATACCAAATATTATAGATGGTATAGCAGCTAGTAATTCTATGGCGATACCTATTGGATAAGCTATATTTTTTGGAGCTATTTCTGAAAGGAATACAGCAATACCCATAGCTATTGGTAGAGCAAATGCTAAAGCTATTATTGTAGTTAAAAGTGTGCCAACAATAGGAACTAATCCACCATATTCTGTTATAGTTTCAGAAACACTGTCCTCATCAAAAAGCATCTCATCATCTTCATCTTCATCTTCATCTAGGATTACATCTTCATCTGCTATATCTTCTTTATCATCAGCCATATCAAAAGAGACAACCTCTTGTATTTTTGATGTGTCTGCTGAAGTTACAGGAACTTCTTTATTCCAGTTTGGATTGCTTATAAAACCTAAGCCAAATTCACTGATAGCTTCCTTTGAAGCACTAAATAGTGTTATAAATATACCTATAAGTATAACAAAAACAAGAGAAGCACTAGCAAGTGACAGTTTTTGAAAGATTTTTTCCATCGTATCAACCCAGATTATAAAATTTAAATATTATACAAAAAAAACGATTACATAACAATTACATGCATCTTTTTAAAAGTCAATTTTAAAAGTTGACCCTTCATTTTCAATGCTATGTATTGTTAGTTTGAAATTATGTAAAGTGATAATATTATTTGCTAAAAATAATCCAAGTCCAAGCGAATTATTCCAACTATTTGTTGATACTCGATAAAACTTATCCGTAATTTTTGGTAAATCATCTTTTTTTATACCTATTCCACTATCTATAATAGAGATAGATGATTTTTCTATATTTATAATAACTTCATCTTCAGAATATTTACAGGCATTTTCTATAAAATTTGAGATAACTATACTAAATAATGTTTCATCAGCATCTAATATGATACTTTTATCACCTTTTACTATAATATCTCTATTTTTATGTGTTAATTTGATATTTTCTATAACATCTTTTACAAGTTCATATAAGTTAAAAGATGTAATTTGAAGGGTTTGTTTACCATTGTCTATTTTAGTTGAAAGTCTAAGTGTATCTATTAGCTCATCTATTCTATTTCCATTTTTATAGATTTTAGTTAAAAACTTTTTTCTTATATTTTTATTTATATCTAAATCATCAAGTAATGTTTGAGTGTATCCATTTATAACAGCTATAGGATTTTTAAACTCATGACTTATAGCAGAGATAATATCATCTTTTTGTTCATTTGCAAATTGTAGTTTAGATGTATATTTTGTTTTTTGTTTGTCTTGTTTTATCAGTATTTGTGACACTTTTGTAAGAAGTTTTGTTATCTGTGAAAACTCTTCTGAATAATCAGATGATATATAATTGTCTTTTTTCTTTTTTGTTAAAGCTTTTAAAAATTGTACAACTCTTTTTGTTTCAGCTTGTATTTGCATACTCATTTTATAGGCAACTATAAATATAGCTATAAAAAATAAAACTAAAACAGCCACTATTTTTATACCTAAGATATATATATCTTTATTTATACTTTTTAACTCTTTTGAAAGCCTTATATATATCGTTTTATTATCTATAATATATCGTTTTGCCACATATAGAAGATTTTTATCTATAGTTTTTGAATGTCTTATGACAAATCCATATTCTTGAGTATTTGCTTGTATAATCTCTTTTCGATATTTGTGATTGTCCATAAGTTTTTTATCACTATGACTTTCTGCTTTTACTGTACCATCTTTATCTATAATGGTTAGTCTTATATGTAGATTTTTTTTGATTTTTTTAACTAATACATCTAAATCTTTATCATTTGTTATCTGATAGGAGATTAGTTCTATATCTTGTTTTAAAGATTCTTTTACACCTGAGATATAAAATTCTTTTATCCAGTAGTAAACTATAGTTCCTATGATTAGAAAAAGTATTAAAAAAAGTGTAATAAACTTTCTTAATATAAGTTCTTGAAATTTTAACAAAAGATATAACCCTCACCACGGATAGCATGAATGTAGTTTTTTTCACCAGTTGGGTCGATCTGTTCTTTTAGTCTTTTTATAGCTACATTTACTGTTTTTGGTTGTTTGTTTGTAGAGTCTTTCCATACTTTTTCTAAAAGCATCTCTCTACTTAAAAGTACATTTTTATTTTTTATAAATTCTAAAAGTAAATCATGCTCAAGTTGAGTTAATTTAATCTCTTTATCTTCTATAAAAAATGCTTTATTTGATGAGTAGTAAGTTATATCTTTATATTTTGTAACATCTTGAAGTTGATTTGTTCTTTTTATAACAGCTTTTACCCTTGCTTTTAGTTCATTTAAGTTAAATGGTTTTGTTATATAGTCATCACCACCAGTTTCAAATCCCTCAAGTATATCTTCACTAGAATTTTTTGCACTTATATATATAACAGGTTCGTTGTATCCAAGCTTACGGATAGATGAGATAAATTGAGAGCCTTCGACAGAGGGAAGATTTCTATCCATAATGATTAAAGATATATTATCTTCATCCAATATATCTTTTACATTTGTAGTATCTATACAACTTATAATATCATAACCCTCTTTTGAGAGGGTATATTCCATAAGATCTAGTATATCTTCTTCATCTTCCACTATTAAGATGCTATGTGTTGTTTCATTCATATAGTTATTGTACCAAATTAATTATGAAAATTGCCCCCCAACCTTAGCATATACAAGTAAGTTTGCTATACTAATCGCACGAGATGCAATTTTGCCACTTTTTCTAAGTGCTTTTAACATTTTGTGAAATTTTTCAAAATTATTTGAGTCTTGTGCTTGTATAGTTAAGTTTCTCTCAACCATCTCATAAAGGTCATCAGTTTTACTCTCTTCTATAAGTACATCGTTATATATCTCTTGTATCTCATCTATATCATCACAATTTATCATACTTATAGTAAGTTCTATAGCTTTTACAGTTGAAGTTTGCATAGGTACTGCATATTCATTTATAGTTTCAATTGCAACATCTTCACAAACATTTGTAAAACCTCTTATAAAACTTCTTGAATTTGAACAAGCACGAGAAAGTTCATTTGTGATTTTTAGATATGCTATAACTTGTCTTAAATCTTTTGCTTCTGGAGTATAAAGAGCTAAAACTTTTATGATAGAGTTATCTATATTATTTGCTTTTGCACCTATATTTTTTATATGTGCTTTTGCTTCATTGAATTTTTGTGTATCACAATCTTTTAATGCCTCTAAAAGTAGTTTATTTGCACTTAATAAACCTGTACCAATATCAGTAACTTTAGCTTTTATCTCATTCATACTTTCTTCAAATTTTGTAACCATTACCCAAATCTCCCCGTTATATAATCTTCTGTTTGTTTCTCTTTAGGATTTAAAAATATATTTTCAGTTTTATCAAATTCTATCAAATCACCAAGATACATAAATGCTGTATAGTCACTGATACGAGAAGCTTGTTGCATATTGTGTGTAACTATCGCTATACTTACATCTTTTTTAAGTTCAACTATAAGCTCTTCAATAGCTCCTGTTGAGATAGGATCAAGTGCTGAGGTTGGTTCATCAAACAGTAGAACTTCAGGTTTAACTGCAACTGCACGAGCGATACAAAGTCTTTGTTGTTGACCACCTGAAAGCCCCATGGCAGATTTGTCTAGTCTATCATGAACCTCTTTAAACAATGCTCCATCTTTTAGAGCTTGTTCCACTCTATCTTGAAGTTCAGTTTTATTTTTTATACCTGCAATTTTTAGACCGTAAGCAACATTATCAAATATACTCATAGGAAATGGTGTTGGTTTTTGAAAAATCATACCAACTTTTTGGCGAAGTTGGATAAATTCATTTTCTTTTTTGATATCTAAGATATTTTCCATCTGATTTGTTTCTTCATTTAGTAAGTCTATCTTACCATCATACTTATTACCTGGGTATAAGTCATGGATACGGTTCATACTTCTAAGAAGTGTAGATTTACCACATCCACTAGGACCTATAAGTGCTGTTATTTTGTTTTTTCTTATTTTCATATTTATATTTTTAAGTGAAGGGTGATCTACATTTGGGTATGTAAATGAAAAATTTTGTATATTCATAATTGGCATAACCATTTCCTTTGTTTTTTAAAATTTGTTTTATAATTACAATTATATCTATTATTCTATAATCTTTAGATTACATTATGATTACGGATTGTATCTTTTGTTCATATTTGTCATTTATATCGTCTATTTGAGTTTGTAGGTTTTCAAATATTTCAAATAATTCTTCATCTTCCCAACCAATTTTTTCTAAAAACTCTTCATATCCACCATCAAAATACTCAGCACCATCTTTAGCAAATAAGTAAGAGAGTATAAATAACTTCATAGCCAATGAAACAATAGATTATAAGATATGAGGCGAAAATTCGCAGGAGCTATCAGTAGCTTCAAGAGTTTACTTATATAGTTAACTTTTTTCATAATATGATTATACCAATTTGGGTATTAAAATTGCTAGTTTTTATCAATAGATAAATAAGAGGGGTTTATTATGAAGATAGAATCTTATGAAATAGGGATGCAATCTCAACACTCTTTTACAAAAGAAGAGGTAGAATCAAGTGTAAGTTTTTCAACTGTTTGTCTTGAAGTTGAAGCTCAAAAACAAGCAGAAGCTTCACAAGAGGTACAAACTAAAAAATGGTGGCAAGAGGATGACACACAAAGGATGCTGTATGCACTTATCCAATCCCTTATAGATAGGTTAAATAACTCTGTTTCATCTTATAATAATTACGATACATTAAGCTCCACAACTACACAGCAAACTCAAGATGAAGTAGATAGTTGTGAAACTCAGACAATAAATCTTTATCACACAACATTGGATTTGAAATACAAAGAGCAAGAGGAGTTAAACTTTTCAACAGTTGGTCATATACAAACTGATAGTGGTTCATTAGATATTGATTTGAATTTTTCTATGCAAAGAAGTTTTGTAGTTGAAAATAGGATAGATACTTATTCACTTTTTGATCCACTTGTTATAAATCTTGATGGAGATATCCCAAATCTTTCACAAGATACTTTCTCATTTGATTTGGATAATGATGGAGAAAAAGACCAAATCTCAAAGTTAGGTGAAAATAGTGGATTTTTAGCACTTGATTTAAATAATGATGGGGAGATAAATCAAGGAAGTGAACTCTTTGGAACAAAAACAGGAGATGGTTTTGATGAGTTAAGTGAATATGATAGTGACAACAACGGTTGGATAGATGAAAATGATGATATTTTTGATAAACTTCAAATCTGGATTAAGAATGATGATACAGATGAAAAAGATTTGATAGGACTCGGTGAAGCTGGAGTTGGAGCTATATTTTTAAACTCACAATCTAGTGAATTTACATACAAAACACAAACAAATCAAACTCTAGGAGAGATGAAAAGTTGTGGGATGTTTTTAAAAGAGGATGGAAGTTGCGGGAGTATCTCTCAGATAGATTTTGCTATGAGAGATACTAAGGATGAAACTACGAAAAAAGAACCATTAATGGAACTTTTACAAGCTTAATAAATTATGGATGTCTAACTTTAAGTGTAGAGTTTAGACTCCAACCTATTGCTATCATAAAACCAAGTACACCAAAAGCTGGTAAGAACTCATAAGTATTAGCTAGATAAACCAACCATAAAAGTATAGCTCCAAGTGGAGTTGGAACACCTGTGAAGTACTTATCTACACTTCCAGCATCTGTGTGTAGATTGAAATGTATAAGTCTTCTAAGTCCAGATATAACATAAAATATACTTACAACAGCAGAAAATATAAGTAAAGTACCCTCAAAAGAGTTGTTATAAACAGCTTGAAAGATTAAAAATACAGGAACAAGAACAAAACTTAAAAAGTCTGCAAAACTATCTAGTTGTACACCAAATTCATTGGATAAATTATACTTTCTAGCAATCTTACCATCAAATATATCAAAAGCCCCACCTATCCAAGCCAAAACAATAGCTATGAAAAAATTATTTTGAGTTATAAAATAAGTAGCCAATAATCCTGCTGTTATATTTACAAATGTAAAAAGATTTGCTAAGTTAAAGTGTGAAGATGGAGTGTATAAAAATTTCATAAAACACCTTGCTTTTTTACTAATTATATCAAATAAAAACAAATTGACTTATTTTGATATAGATTATCAAAATAAGTCGTTTCTAAGTAAGCTTTTTGTATTATTTGTAAAAATATGAACATAATAGGAAACTTATGAAAATTTGTACAAAATTATCGTTAATCTCAGTTGCTCTTTTGAGTCAGTTAAATGCAAGTGAAAGTGTAAATTCTATCCAAGAAATGTTTTCAAATGGTGAAGTGAATGGGCAAATCCGTTTAGGTTATTATAATGTTGATTTGGATGCTAACTCAGATACTCAAAGTGTTACAGCTATAGGTGGACAACTAAAATATGAAACAGCTAGTTTAAATGGTATAAATGCTGGTGTAGCAATGTTTACAGCTCACAGTATAAACTCTTTGAGTGGGGATAAAGATAGTGATAAATTTTCTGATTTTTTAACTTCAAGTGAAGGAAGTTATACAGAATTAGCTGAAGCTTATTTAAACTACTCTATAGATAATTTCAATATTCGTATAGGTCGTCAACTTTTAGATACACCTTTAGCAGATGGTGATGATATAGCAATGACACCAAATAGTTTTGAAGCGATAGTTGCATCTTATGATATAAAAGATTTAGGTTTGAGTGTTATTGGTGCAAATATTCAAAGGATGCAAGGGGCAGATGCAGGTTATGAAAATGTATTGAAGCATAGTTGGATGGATACAGGTGATAGTGGAACAAATATGTTAGCTGTTGTTTATGCTAAAGATACTGTAGAAGCTAGTGCATGGTACTATGATGTAGATAAATCAGCTAAAGCCTTTTATATGGATGCATCTAAAGAGTTTGAAATATATCCATACCATCATATAACTTTTGGTGTTCAGTACCTAAGTGAAAGTGAAGAAGACTCTAGTGGTATTGAAGGCAGTATAGCTGGTATGATGTTAGATGCTAACTATTATAATTTTAA
The DNA here is from genome assembly GCA_027068615.1 of Helicobacteraceae bacterium. GTDB lineage: Bacteria > Campylobacterota > Campylobacteria > Campylobacterales > Sulfurimonadaceae > Sulfurimonas. The sequence continues at coordinate 8,613 of JAMOQV010000044.1, forward strand.
TGCAATGATTGCTTATAATGATATAAATATAGATGATAGTAAAACAATTTTTGAAGGTTTTGGAGGTGGTTGTTCATATACAAATATGGAAACAACAACAGCTGGAGCAATAGATACAGATTCATCTTCTTATCTGATTTCACTGGGCTATAGTTTAGATGCTATTGATTTTTCTCTTTCTTATGGAAATTTTGAAGCAGATATTGAAAATAATGGACATTTACAAGAGGTAGATGCTGGTATAAGTTATGCTCTTAATGATGGACAAGCTGATATATCTTTAACTTATGTTCATATAGATGATAAAATAGTAGCAAATAATGACTCAGATGAGATAAAAGTATTTGCTAACTATAATTTTTAAGTAGTTGTTTTTTTCTCTATAAACATACTACACTCAACTCCGCTACTGTTAAATACCACCATTGATGGTATTTGCGGAGATTTAAACCCATAAGCCTTACATCCGTGGGGCTTATCTTTCTCCCAAGTTACAAAATAATGTTTACATCTTCTACAATTTATTCTTTTCATATTTGGATTTTAACATATTTAGATACAATAAGTCTAATAAAATAAAGTGAGATATAAATGGATAAAATACTTTTAATGTTACAACTACAAAATCAGTTAAATGATGCAACAAATGGTGAAGAGTGGGTAAAAGGGATTACTAAAAATGGTAAAACTATAAATTGGAGAAGATGCATCTATATGGAATGTGCTGAGATGGTAGATAGTTTTTCATGGAAACATTGGAAAAGCATCAACCAAGAACCAGATTGGGATAACTTAAAGATAGAAGTTGTTGATGTTTGGCACTTTATCATGAGTTTGGCTATCGAAGATTATAATCAAAACTTAAAAGGTGGTATAGAAGATTTGGCTATCAGTTTATCTTCTCAAGAAAATTTTTCAAAGATAGACAATAACGAGGTGAAATATGCTACTCAAAAAGAGGTTATAGATAAAGTTGAAGATATTATCCGTTTATCTCTAGATAGAGATGGCTTAGATTTAGAAAGATTGGTTAATGAATTTTTTGATTTGGTTGTTATGAGTGGGTTAAATCTTCAAACACTTTATAGACTTTATGTTGGTAAAAACATACTAAACCAAATCCGTCAAGACAATGGCTATAAAGATGGTTCATACATAAAAATATGGAATGGTGAAGAGGATAATATTGTGATGAAAAGACTTTGGGAAGAGGATGCAAACTTAAAACCAGAGATACTGTATAAAGAGCTTACAAAGCTATACTTATCGTTAAATAAGAGTTAATGCAAAAAAAAATATTAGAGATTAAAAACTTATCGTTTGGCTATACAGATAAATTACTTTTTGAAAACTTTTCACTCACTCTGAAAAAGGGTGAGATAAAAGTGATAGTAGGGGAGAGTGGCATCGGAAAAAGTACACTTTTTGAGTTAATACTAAAAAATTTAAAACCTATAAAAGGTAATATACAAGTTCAAAGATGTTCACAAGTTTTTCAAGACCCATACAGTTCATTTCACCCTAGTTATACTTTGTTAAATCAAATAAAAGATGTTGCATCTTTGGATGGTATAGATTTACTTTTAAATTCATTAAATTTAGAATATAACTTGCTTTTAAAATTGCCACATGAACTCTCCGGTGGACAGCTTCAAAGAGCTTCTATACTAAGAGCGATGCTTATGAAACCAGATCTGCTTCTTTTGGATGAACCAACATCAGCACTAGATAATGTTATTCAGCTAGAAGTTATGAAAGAGTTGTTAAAACATTTAAATAAAATGGGGATGCTACTTATAACTCATGATATGGATTTAGCTAAATGGTGTGGTGATGAGGTTATAA
>JAMOQV010000045.1 GCA_027068615.1 Helicobacteraceae bacterium
AGTTGCCACTAACAATGGCATAAGTATATATTTCATAATTTATCCTAAGTTTTATTTTTTTGTTAATTGATTTTTAGGATATTTTAGGTGGAGCAGTTGAATGATTTGTTGACTTTTTTAAGTGAAAGTTTAAAAGTTCATAATAAGTTGGTATCGCTTCAAATAAAACAAATATCTCATACGAACTATTATGATTTACAGCATCAGAAGATACAAGATTGTTAGCAAGTGTACAAATCTGACAAGATGAGGCATCATTATGCCCAATATGTTTTACTTCATGTATAGATATAAAAACAGCAGTAATTAAAGTTATACAAGTAAGTAAAACATTTTTCATTTTAGTATGGGACTAGCTTTCAGTATTTACTAACCACATAGAAAATATATCTAAATAATCCCAAAAAGATTGGATATATTCTTCTGAGATACCCTCATCAACTAAAGCTTCAAGAAGTGGTATATAAAGTTCTAGCCATTTTTTACGACCAGCTTCATCGATGCGAAATGGTGCATGACGACCAACCATCTGGTGTTTACCCCTCTCTTGAGTAAAATAATCAGGTCCACCACTAACTTCTATAAGAAAACTAAAAGCATGTCTTTTAGCATCTTCAAAATCATCTTCATCATGAATAGGAAATAAAAATGCTATATCACTTTTTTCTATAAGTTCATAGTGATCATAAACAAGTTTTTTAAATCTTTCTTCTCCTACTTCGTGTAAAAAACCAGGATGCGGTTTAGTTACAGGTGGACGAACACCTATTTTCCCATCTGTTATAGTTAGTTTCATAAAGTTCCTCAACTTTTTATAATAATTTGATAAAATTATACAAATTATTACTTTAGGAAGCCCTTTATGAATATCAGTCCAAATTTTTCACCACCACTAAAACTTATGCAACCCTATTTTTTACTTTCTGGATTTTTTTATATGCTTAGTATGATATGGATATTTTTTTTAGATTTTAATTTGGATTTAAAAGACTTTATCCTTATAGGCTGGGTTCATCTTTTTATGCTTGGTTTTATTATGATGGCTATTTTTGCTTCTATGGCACAACTAGGTGTTATCGTAGTAGAAACAAACCATTACTATGTAGATATTTTCAAATATGTTTGGGTATTTTTAACATCTGGACTTATGCTTATGCTTATCGGTTTTTACATGGATACTTCTTACCTTATATATGGAGGTGTACTAGTTTTAATAGCTATGTGTATATATGCTATAGAATTTTTACTAACCCTAAAAACAGCAAGAAGAAAAACAAGCATAACAAATGCTATGAAAATGAGTAACTTTTTTTTACTTCTTGGAATACTTACAGGTCTTGTTATGGCATTTTCATTTAATGGCTATATAGAGATAAATCCACATACACTTTTAAATACACATACATTTGGATTGGTTGTTGGATTTGTTATAATGTTAATTATGGGTATATCAATAATTCTTATACCTATGTTTGGCTTTTCAAAAAGATTAAGTGATAATGAATTTAAAAATAGTTTTATAACACTTAGCATTGGTGTATCTATCATGATGATATCTCCTATATTTTTAACAAATATGCTACAAAATATCGCTTACATCATAACTATATGTGCCATTTTACTATACTTTTATCAACTATATAAGATGCATAAGTCAAGAAAAAAAGTTGTTCACGATATATGGGCTATATCTATGTATGTTAGTTTTACCTCTTTTATCATCTCTTTTTTATCCCTTTTTAGTTATCTGTTTTTAGATAATGAGATTATGTTGAGATTTGGTTTATGGTTAATGTTAATTGGTTTTTTCTCTTTTATAATTATAGGTAATTTTTATAAAGTTATACCATTTTTAATATGGTTTCAAATCTACTCACCACTTATAGAAGAACAAGCTGTACCTATGCTTCATGAACTATTACCTAAAAGGATAGTTTTCCTACAATGGTTTTATTCAACAGCTGGGCTTTTACTATCTTCTATAGCGATATTAATACAAAACACTCAACTTTTTTACGGTGGGATTACTATGTTAAGTGTGGGTAGTGTTTTATTTTTTCTTATTATTCTTAAAATTATAAAAACTCATATCAAATAAAGAGATATTTAAAAGTTTAAGTGTATAATACTTACATATATAATATAAATGAAGGATTACTTAATGGGTAAATATATAGATTTAAACGCTTCTAACTATGAAGCAACTGTTGCAGAGGGTGTATCTCTAGTTGATTTTTGGGCTCCTTGGTGTGGTCCTTGTCGTATGATAGCTCCAGTTATAGAAGAGTTGGCAGAAGATTTTGATGGAAAAGCAAAAATCTGTAAAGTAAATACAGATGAAGAACAAGATATCGCTGTAAAATTTGGTATCCGTTCTATCCCTACTATCATCTTCTTTAAAGATGGTGAGATGGTTGACCAAGTTGTTGGAGCTCAATCAAAAGATGCTTTAGCTGAGAAAATCAACTCCCTTTTATAAGAGTCTTATATGGAGAGAGACAATAAAAAAAGGGTAAAAAGTCTTTTTTCTCTCTCTGCTCTTTTAGCATCATTTTTTGGTGCTGCAATGGTAGCTTCTGCCTTTGCATACTTCAACTACAAATTTTCAGAATATAAGTTTATAGATTTTAAACAGTGGGTTTTCTACGAAAAAAGTGATATATTTATACCTAAAAAAGATAGATATATAGTTGTATTTTATTCATCAAAAGATAAAGACACTATGGATAAACTTGCAAAAATAGATCTAAATACTCACATACTTGCCATAGACTATTATAATGAGGTAAGAAAAAACTCTAAAAATACAACATTTCTTAGAAGTGGTACAAAAAACTCGTTAAACTTTATACAAAGATTTAACATATATGAAAGTCCATCTATTTTCTTTATAAAGAAAA
>JAMOQV010000046.1 GCA_027068615.1 Helicobacteraceae bacterium
TAAAGAGATAAAATCACTTTAAAAGGATAAAAATGGCTATATTAGATTGTGCAATTATAGGTGGAGGACCAGCTGGTTTAACTGCTGGATTATACACTACTCGTGGTGGTTTAGCAAATGTTGTAATGTTTGAAAAAGGTATGCCAGGTGGACAAATAACTAATTCATCAGAGATAGAAAACTATCCAGGTGTTACAGGTGATATATCTGGTATGGACTTAATGATGCCATGGCCTGAACAATGTAAAAAATTTGGTCTTGTCCATGAAATGATAGCTATTACAAAAGTTACAAAAGATGGTGATCTATTTACCATACATAAAGAAAATGGAGATACTTCTCAAGCTCATAGTGTTATCATAGGGACTGGTTCATCTCCTAGAAGAGCTGGTTTTGATGGTGAAAAAGAGTTTATAGGAAAAGGTATAAGTACTTGTGCTACATGTGATGGCTTTTTTTACAAAGGTAAAGAAGTTGTCGTTATTGGTGGTGGAGATACTGCACTTGAAGAAGCTCTATACCTAGCTAAAATATGTTCAAAAGTTTATCTAGTTCATAGAAGAGATAAGTTTCGTTCTGCACCAAACACAGTAAAAAGAGTTCAAGAAACACAAAATATAGAGATTATCCTAAACTCTAAACCAAAAGAGGTTTATGGTGATAATATGGGTGTTACTGGTATAAAAATCATAGATAATAATGATATAATACGAGATATAAAAGTTCCAGGTGTGTTTACATTTGTTGGAAATGATGTAAATAATCAAACTCTTATACAAGATGATGGAAGCTTTTTATGTGATGTAGATGAAGCTGGTTCAGTTGTAGTTGACTTAAGTATGAAAACATCTGTTGATGGTCTTTATGCTGTTGGAGATATGAGAATCCAATCACCAAAACAAGTTGTAAGTGCTGCTGGAGATGGTGCAGTTGCTGCTTTACAAGCTATACATTATGTAGATAAAAAACTTAACTAACAAAGGTCTAATTATGAGGGTAATGATCGTTGATGATTCTGCTACTATTGTTAAAATAGTTTCTATGTTATTAGAAAAGAAGATTGATAGTGAATTAGAAATTGTTCAATGTAGTAGTGGAGAAGTTGCTCTTAGAAAATTAGAAGATATAGATGTTGACTTAATTCTATTAGATGTTGTTATGAATGGTATGGATGGATTTGAAACATGTGAAAGAATCAAACAAAATCCAAAAACAAAAGATATAACAGTTATATTTTTAACATCAAAAACTGCAGAGGATGATATCATAAAAGGTTTTGAAGTTGGTGGAATTGACTATATATCTAAACCATTTAGAGAAGCAGAATTTGTTGCAAGAGTTAAAACTCAACTAAAAATTGCTACTTTACAAAAACAAGCAATAGAGAGTACCCAAAGTGAGGTTATATTGAAAATGGGAGAAATAGGCGAATCTCGTTCCGAGGAAACTGCCAACCATGTAAAAAGAGTGGCTAAATATAGCTACTTACTAGCTGAACTTTGTGGTTTAGAAGAAAATGAATGTCAGTTATTGGCAACTGCTTCACCTATGCATGACATAGGTAAGGTATCAACCCCTGATAATATACTAAAAAAACCAGGTAAACTTACTAAAGAAGAGTTTACAGAGATGCAAAAACATACAACTATTGGTTATAATCTATTTTCAAATTCCCGTGGAGAGATTCTAAAAACTGCTGCTATTGTTGCTCATGAACATCATGAAAAATATAATGGAAAAGGTTATCCTAGAGGTCTAAAGGGGAATGAGATACATATATATGGTCGCATAACAGCTGTTGTTGATGTTTTTGATGCTCTTGGAAGTGAAAGAGTATATAAAAAAGCTTGGGAATTGGATAAAATTTTAAAACTACTAAAAGAGGAAAGAGGTGAACACTTTGACCCATATTTAGTAGATCTATTTTTAGAAAATATTGATAAATTTTTAGAAATTCGTGATAAATTTAAAGACTAGGAGATATTATGATTAAAGTTGGTGTATTTGGTGCTACTGGTAGAGTTGGTAAATTACTTTTAGAAGATATAAAAGAGACAGATGGAATAAGTGTTAGTACTGTGTTTGTTAGAAATTCATTAGATTTTTCTATAGATCCATCTATACTTATAACATCATCTATGGAATCTTTTTTAAATGCCTGTGATATAGTTATAGATTTTTCCCTTCCTGAAGCATGTGAAATGCTTTTAGAACAAGCTATAAAAACTCCAAAACCATTAGTTATAGGAACAACTGGTTTAAATAATCATCAATTAAACCTTTTAAAACAAGCTAGTGAAGTTATGCCTGTTTTATATGCTACAAATATGTCTTTAGGTGTAGCACTCTTAAATAAACTTGTATATCAAGCTTCTTCAGTACTAGACGGTTTTGATATAGAGATAGTAGAGATGCATCATAGACATAAAAAAGATGCTCCAAGTGGGACAGCCTTAACATTAAGTGAATCAGCAGCAGCAGGTCGTGGACTAGATATAGATAAAGTTCGAGTAAGTGGTAGAGATGGAAATATTGGTGAAAGAACTAAAGATGAAATAGCTGTTATGGCACTTCGTGGAGGAGATATAGTTGGTCGCCACAGTGTTGGTTTTTATAATGATGGCGAATTTATAGAATTAAATCATACTGCAACTTCAAGAAATACCTTTAGTAAAGGTGCTATAAGAGCTTCAAAATGGTTAATAAACCAAGACACTGGTCTATTTAGTATAAGTGATTGTTTAGAGTTATAACTCTAAACTCTCATATACCAAATCTCACAAAATAAAAAATCTTTCAAATATAATTAAAGTAGAAATAGAATGAACAACAAACTACACATAGTCTCTTTAGGCTGTACAAAAAACCTTGTAGATACAGAAGTTATGATGGGCAAACTTCAAAATTATGAACTAACTAACGATGCAGATGAAGCAGATGTTATCATAGTAAACACTTGTGGCTTTATAGATGCTGCCAAAGAAGAATCTGTAAATACAGTGCTAAATCTTCACCAAGAGAGAAAAGAGGATTCAGTTTTGGTTATGGCTGGATGTCTTAGTGAAAGATATAAAGATGATTTAAAAGAGCAGATGCCAGAGGTCGATGTATTTACAGGGGTTGGAGATTATGACCATATAGATGAGCTTTTAGAAGAGAAAAGAAGTCGCTACTCTGATAAAGTTTTTCTTATAAATGATGATATAGAGAGAGTAATAACTGGTTCAACTTACCATGCTTATATAAAACTCTCAGAGGGTTGTAATCAAGCTTGTAGTTTTTGTGCTATACCATCTTTTAAAGGTAAGTTAAACTCAAGAGATTTAAACTCTATTGCCAAAGAGGTTGAAGCACTTGTTAAAAAAGGGTATTATGATTTTTCTTTTGTTTCACAAGATAGCTCATCTTACTTAAGAGACCAAGGCATCAAAGATGGACTAAGTCTTTTGATGCAAAGAATTGAGCTTATAGATGGTGTAAAAAGTGCTAGGATTTTATACCTTTATCCATCAACAACAACTATATCTTTACTAAAAAATATAGGTAAATCAAAACTTTTTTATAACTACTTCGATATGCCTATACAACATATAAATGATGAGATGCTTCGCATAATGAAAAGAGGTTTTGGTAAAGAGAAAACTCTTGAACAGTTAGAGTATATGAAATCACTTCCTAACTCTTTTATAAGAACAAGTTTTATAGTTGGACATCCAAACGAAACAGATGAGATGTTTGAAGAGATGTGTGAATTTGCTAGAAATTTTGGGTTTGATAGGATAAATGTTTTTGCTTACTCAGATGAAGAAACAACCTCAGCTCATGAGATGAATGAAAAGATACCTCAAGAGGTTATAGAAAAAAGAGCTGAGATACTAGGTAAGATAGCAAAAGAGGCAATGCTAAAATCACTAGAAGCTGAGATAGGTACAGAAGTTGAGCTTGTAATTGATGGTGAAAGTGATGAGCATGAGTTTTTACTAAGTGCAAGAAAACTAGGCTGGACACCTGAAGTTGATGGTGAAATCTATGTAAATGATAGAACAAATGATGAAAATGAACTAGAGTTTGGAAAGATTTATAAAGCTAAGATAACTGGTATCGTTGGAGATATTCTTACAGCTAAGGTATATAACTAAATCAATGTTATCTGATTTAAAAGATACAAAAAACTTACTAGCATTTTCTGCTGGTGGGGATTCTACTGCTTTGTTTTTTATGCTTCTAGATGCTAATGTATTATTCGATATAGCTATCGTAAATTATGGCATCAGAGAACAAAGTAAAGAAGAAGTACTCTATGCTCAAGAGTTAGCAAAAAAGTATGATAAAAAATGCTTTGTATATAATGCAAATAATATACAAAAAAACTTTGAAGCAAATGCTAGAGAGATAAGATATAATTTTTTTCACGATTTAATAGATAAGTATCATTATAAAAACCTTTTAACAGCACACCACTTAGGGGATAGATTTGAGTGGATGCTAATGCAATTTTGTAAAGGTGCTGGATGTGTAGAGATAGCAGGGATGCAAAGTATAGAAAAAAGAGAAAAATATAATCTTATACGTCCACTTTTAGATAAAGATAAAAGTGAACTTCTTAGCTATTTACAACAAAGAGATATAAAGTATTTTGAAGATGAAACAAACTTTGATGAAAGTATAAAAAGAAACTCTTTTAGACATAAATATTCAAATCCCCTTTTACAAAAATATAAAGATGGTATAAAAAAAAGTTTTAATTATATTGACATAGATAAAAAACTACTTATTGAAGATGTAAATCTCTTTAAAATAGGAAGTTTTTTTTATTTTGAAAATAAACATAATTTTAGAACAAACATATACTATATAGATAAGTATATCAAAGAACAAGGACATCTTTTATCTGCAAAAGAAAAAGAATTATTAAAAAATGAAAATACTTTAATCATAAGTAGAAAATTTGTTGTTAACCAAAATCAAAAATATATATTTATAACACCATATATATCTACAACCATGGATAAAAAATTTAAAGAAAAAATGAGAAAATTAAAAATTGATACAAAACTGAGAGGATTTTTCTATACACATCCACTAGAGTTAGAAACACTTTTTAAGTTATTTACTTAGATAATCTAAATTTACAACTACCAATTGTTATCTCTTTTGTATTTTTTATAGCTTCTTTTATATATAAAAGTGTTCCTTTTGTATCTATATTCCCTATCTCCTCTTCTATAATTTTCAATAAATCTTTTTCAGAAGTATCACTCCAAACTCTTTCATAATGGTATTTTGTTTGAATTATCATAAAATGACCTTTTCTTTTTCTCACACTATAACTTAAATTATTTTAAATATAGTTAATATAAATCTTATTTTTAGTTGTTTTAGGTATAATTGCGAAAATACAATTTAGGGGAAGATGCTTTAAACTCTTTAAAACTAGAAACTTTTTGTGTCATCCTCTTACTTAAAAGGTAGATGATGCAAGAAAATGCACAAAACGAAAACAACACAACACAAGAGCAAGTTATCACATTTGATGACTTAGGTTTAAATAAAGATATATTAAGAGCTGTTAAATTTGCAGGTTTTAGAGTTCCTAGTCCTATACAAGCTGCGGCAATACCAGTTGTTTTAGCTGGAAAAGACATGGTTGGTCAAGCACATACTGGTACTGGTAAAACAGCTGCATTTGGACTTCCTTCACTTAACAATATCAACCCTAAAGATGGTGTTGGGCTTCTAGTTATAACTCCTACTCGTGAACTTGCTACTCAAGTAAGTGATGAACTATATAAGTATGGTAAAAATATGGGTGCAAGAACTGTAACAGTTTATGGTGGTAGCTCATACAAAAGACAAATTGACCTTATAGAAAGAGGTGCTTCGGTAGTTGTAGCAACTCCAGGGCGATTACTAGATATACTTAAAAAAGATATGCTTAAAGATTTCACTCCATCTGTTGTAGTTTTAGATGAAGCTGATGAGATGCTAGATATGGGATTTTTAGATGATATTAATGAGATTTTCTCATATCTTCCAACAAATCGCCAAACATTACTTTTTAGTGCTACTATGCCAAAACCTATAAAACTTCTTGCTGAGAGAATTTTAGATAATCCTGAATTTATATCTATAACAAAAGGTGAAACTACAAATGCAGATATTGCTCAAAGATATTATGTTATAGATGAAGCGGAAAGAGATGATGCGATTATCCGTCTTATGGACTCTGAAAACTGTGATAAATCAGTGGTTTTTTGTAGAACAAAAAGTGAAGTAGATAGACTTAGCAATGTACTAAGTAATGCTGGTTATCTAGCTAATGGTCTTCACGGAGATATGGAACAACGTCAAAGGGAAAATGTTATAAAAGGGTTTAAAAACAACTCTGTAAAAGTTCTAGTTGCTACTGATGTTGCAGCTCGTGGTATCCATATAAATAACATCTCTCATGTTTTTAACTACCATATCCCTTTTGACCCTGAGAGTTATGTTCACCGTATAGGTCGTACTGGTCGTGCTGGGACTAAAGGTAAAGCTATAACACTTTTAACTCCACATGAGTTTAAAGAGCTTCAAAAGATAAAAGCTAAAGTTGGAACTACGATGGAGCATGCTTTTGTACCTAGTAAAACTGACCTTAGACAAAATAATCTAAAATCTATAGTTAAAAATATAGAAGACCAACATATATATGATGAAGCATGCCAAATTATAGATATGCTAAAAGAGGATATAGACGAGGAAACAATTATGTTTAAACTAGTATCTATGATACTAGATAAACAAAAGATAAAAGGTCCAAACTCTATCGGTATCCCTGCTGATAAGATTGAAGCTATATTAAAAAGAGCTGAAAGTCGTGGAGATAGCCGAGGTCGTGGTCGTTCAAGAGGCAGAAGCCGTAATGGTGGTGGACATAGAAACAGTAGAAACCGTGATGGTGGTGGATACAGAGGTAACCGTTCTCGTAGTGGTGGTGGAAACCGTAATAGAAATAGAGACTAAGAGAAGGTTTAAAACCTTCTCTATATAAATTAAAAACTTATTTTAGTTTATCTGGAGTAAGTCCAACCTCTTCTAAAAAATGACGAAGTTTTACGATAGAATCTTTACTAAGTTCTGTTCTATGAGAGATAGTCATAGAATGCTCTTTCCCCTCATAATGTATCATTGCACGATGCTCTTTTGACATATCTACTTTAGCTCCATAATGCTCTAATGCACTTATAACTTTTTTATGGTCAATATTACCTGATATTGGGTGTTCAAATATTTTTGCAATCTTTGCTTTGTGTTTACTCATTTTTATATCCTTATTTTGTTATTATGTGATTATATCAATTGTTTAAACAAGATGGGCTTAAACTCTACCGACCTCATAAAACTTTCTAAGCCAATTATCCGTA
>JAMOQV010000047.1 GCA_027068615.1 Helicobacteraceae bacterium
ACTATAAAAGAGCTTTTGCTAAAAAGATCTATCTAAGAGGGTCTCCAACTAAACATATAGTTGAGTTTATGAAAGATGCAGATAAAATCTTTTCATTTAAAACAGCAAATATAGAGAGTATCTACCAATCTAAAAAAAGTTATAACTCAGTAAAAGAGCCTATCCGTAGAAGTATGATAAAAGAGGTTGTAAGGTATCTAAAAGATAGACTAGAAGTAGATATGAACCTTTTAGATGCTAAAGATATAGCAAGACTCTTACAGTATAAAACAAATAAGCAACTATCTCAAAAAACAAAGTATGAGATGGAAGATGCTCAAGTGAGATATATCTTAACACTTATGCAAAAGATGCTAATCTCAAAGCAAGAGTATATATCTGTTTATGATATATACTATTACTATAAAGATAACTTACTTGACTAAAAACTTAGCCATAACAGGTAAGTGGTCAGAGTAGCCTTTGCCTTTGTGGACTTTTACTCTACCTTTTGATATATACCATCTGTTTATATATTTGTGTTTGTAAAACAGATAGTTTTTATTTAGGTTTTTTATACTGTTGTGTATGTAGTGCATAGAGTTATTTTTATCTAAAAGTGGTTGAGATATAAGTATGTTATCTAGTGCTTCTTTTTTACCTCTAAATATATATGTATATCTATCTTTCTCATCAGCATCGTACCATAGGTTGTAAAAAGCATTTTTAGTTGGTTTTGTACTTGATGCTTTTTGTGTTTGTTTTACGGTGTTTAGTACATGGTTTATACCTGTATAACCGTTAGTGTTATTTAGTCGTCTCTCTTTTTTAAACTTTATATACTCTTGATAGTCTGAATTAAAATCCCCAACTAATATGATATTTTTAGAAAATCCTATCTGTTTTACTCTTCTTAAAAGAACTCTTGCTGATTTTATCCTCTCACTTTCTGCACCAGATTTTGCTTTCCAATGGTTTGTAAATATATAAAAACTTGTACCATTTACTTTAAACTTTGTTTCTAAGATATTTCTATATCTGTAAGAGTAACCAACTGATACCTCTTTGTTATAAACAAATGGTATCTTGCTTAGTATAGCCACTTTTGTAGTTGTGTCTTTTTTATCGGCTATTTTATAGTACTTATAGTACAAACCTTTTTGTTTTAGGGTTTGTCTTAAATCTTTTAGTGCTTGAAGTGATTCTACCTCTTCAAGAGATATGATGTCTGCATCTATATCTTTTATAACTCTTGATATATGGTTTAGTTTTATTTTGTAGTTTCTTTTGTTCCATCTTGATTTTGTGTTTGGTATGTATTCGCTGTATTCATTGCCATCTTTTTTCAAATCAAAAAGGTTATCTACATTGTATGATGCTATTTTTAACACAGTATCTCCTTGTAGTGTTGTTAAAAACAGTAAAAATGCAAGAAAAATCCTTAGCATTTTATACCGTTTAGTCTTAGTAGGCTAGTTGGTTCTACATCTCTACCCATCAACTCTTTAAAAAGCACTTCCATACTTTTTGAACCACCACTACTTAGTATAATCTCAAGATATTTTTTAGCAGTTTGTGAGTTAAATATCCCCTCGTCAACAACACTAAAAAATGCATCAGCACTTAAAACTTCAGCCCATTTATAGCTATAATACCCAGCAGAGTAACCCCCAGCAAAGATATGTGCAAAACCGTTTTGAAACTTGTTGTAAGAGGGTGGTTTTATAAGTGCAGTTTGTTCTCTTATGTTATCTAGTATATTTTGAACTTCATCCTCAGAGTAAACCCCAGTATGAAGTTTAAAGTCAAATATAGAAAATTCCAACTGTCTAAGCATAGATGAAGCACTTAAAAAGTTTTTACTATCTACAAGCTTTTGTATCATCTCATCAGATATAATCTCTTTAGTTTCGTGATGCGATGCAAACATCTTTAACACTTGTGGCTCATAAGCAAAGTTTTCTAAAAACTGAGATGGAAACTCAACCGCATCCCACTCAACACCATTTACTCCACTAACTTCACTCTCATTAACATCGCTTAAAAGATGATGGATAGTATGACCCATCTCGTGAAAAAGTGTAACAACATCATCGTGTCTTAAAAGTGATGGATTTTCTTCACTTGATGGTGGAAAGTTACAAACAACAAATGCAGAAGCTAATTGTTCAACTCCGTCTTCATCGGTGCAATGTGTTTGGAAGTTGTGCATCCAAGCACCACCCCTTTTTGACTCTCTTGCTTCTAAGTCTAAGTAAAGTCTAGCTTTTAACTTAGCATCTACATAAACATCATACGAAGTTGCTTTTTCATCCCAAAGTTTTTCATCCACTTTTTTAAACTCGATGCCAAATAGCTTGTTTAAAAAGTCAAACATACCGTTTATAACTTGAGTTTGCTCGAAGTAGGGGCGATACTCCTCTTCATCTATCTCATACTTTTTCTTTTTTAAAAGTTCACTAAAGTATGCACTATCAAAGCTTTGTAACGGTTTATCTGATAACTCTTGAACCTCTTTTAACTCCTCTTTTGCTTGTGCTTTTGAGTTTTGAAGTAGGTCATCTAAAAAGTTTAAAACTGTTTTTTCATCTTTTGCCATTTTTGTAGCAAGTGATAACTCAGCATAGTTACAAAACCCTAAAAGTTTAGCTTCTTCATCTTTAAGTGCTAAGAGTTCTTCTATAATTTTGCCATTTTGTGGAGCTCTTGTAACATAAGCTTTGTATAATTCCTCTCTTATCTTTTGGTTTTTTCCATAGGTCATATATGCTATGTAAGATGGCATCTGAAGTGTAAACTTATACTTTGTAACACCATCTTCTTCAAACTTAGCATTTTGAATATCGCTTTTTGGTAATCCCTCTATATCTTTTTCATCTTCTATGATGTAGCTGTAAGCATTTGTAGCATCTAGTAGGTTTTGAGAGAAGTTGTTTGAGAGTTCACTCTCTTTTAAGTTTATCTCTTGAAGTCTTTGTTTTGTTTTTTCATCTAAGTTAGCACCACTTAACTCAAAGTTTTGTATGTTTAACTCTAAAACTCTTTTTTGTTCATCATCTAGTTTTTCATTTTGTTGTATCTTTTTGTAAGCATTGTAAATATCTAAATTTTGAGATAATTTTGTAGAATACTCAGTTATGATAGGTAGTGCTTGAGTATATATATCTTGAGTTTTTTCAGAATTGTTCACCGAGTTTAGGTGTGAAAGTGGTGTAAAAAAATGACCAAGTCTCTCCTCCATCATCTCTAGTGGTTTTACAAAATTTGTATAAGTTTTATTTTCTATTTTTAGTAGTTTTTCTATCTGTTTATTGTTATCTTCTAGTTTTTTATTTAAGTTTTCTATGAAATTATCTAAATCAACTTCAAATTTTAAAAATTTATCCATTTTTTCCCCTTTGATTAATATTTATAATATTATATGTAATTCAACTTCAAAGCAACTTTAAAGAGACTTTTTAGTATAATTTTGAGAATTTTGTACAAAGGTGTATCTATGGCTAACAAACGGGTATTGGTTAAGTTTTCAGGTGAAGCTCTTGCAGGTGAAGAAGGTCATGGGATTGACACGCAGATTTTAAAGTATATCGCTCAGGAGATAAAGTCTCTTGTTGAAGCTGGTATTGAAGTTGGTATCGTTATCGGTGGTGGTAACATTATCCGTGGTGTAACAGCTGCTCAAGATGGTATCATCAAAAGAACAAGTGGTGATTATATGGGTATGCTTGCTACTGTTATCAACGGTGTTGCTATGCAAGAAGCTTGTGAACATGCTGGACTTGAGGTTCGTATGCAAACTGCTATAAAAATGGAACAGATTGCTGAACCATATATCAACCGTAAAGCTGTAAGACATTTGGAAAAAGGTCGTGTGGTTATATTTGCTGCTGGTACTGGTAATCCATTTTTTACGACAGATACTGCTGCTACACTTCGTGCTGTTGAGATTGGTGCTGAAGTGATTATAAAAGCGACAAAAGTTGATGGTGTTTATGATAAAGACCCAGCGAAATTTGATGATGCTAAAAAACTGTTTGAACTATCTTATGATGATGCATTAAATGACCATATAAAAGTTATGGATGATACTTCTATAGCATTAGCAAAAGACAATAGACTACCTATCATAGTATGTGATATGAGTATAAAAGGTAATCTTTTAGATATCTTAAATGGCAATATGAAAAACTGTTCGATAGTAAAATAATTATAAATTTAAAGGGAAATATAGATGAATATAAAAGTTGAAGAATTAACAGCAAAAGTTTTAAATGACCATCCAAATATGGATCGTTATAAGTTAGCACTAGCAGTAGCAAAAAGAAGTGATGAGCTTTTAGATGGTGCTACAAGTAAACTAAACATAGACCCAAACAGCATTAAGTCTGCTGATTTGGCTTTAATGGAACTTGCAGAAGGTCTTATCGTAGTTAAAGGCTTTTCGGATAAAGAAGAGTAGATATCTTGGGTTTAAGTCAGGTAGATATTGAAAAAGTAAAACATCTACATGATGAGGAGTTAGCATCTGAGTATCTTTTTTCTCATATAGATAAAACACCAAAACTTTTAGAAGCACTAGAGTATGCTAAACAAGCACATATAAATCAGTTTAGAAAAAGTGGTGAAGCTTATGTGGTTCATCCTATACTTGTTGCATCTATTGTAGCTTCTATAACAAGTGATGAGTCTATGGCTATAGCTGGACTTTTACACGATGTGGTAGAAGATACAGATATAACTATAGAAGAGATTGAAGATATCTTTGGTTGTGATGTTTCTCTCCTTGTTGAGGGTTTGACTAAGATAGATGGTATAAGGGATTCTGAACTTATCTCGTCATCTTCAAATGAAAAGCTAGTTGTATCTGCTTTATCTTTTAGAAAGATGCTTTTAGCAAGTATAGAGGATGTTCGTGTGTTAGTTGTAAAACTATGTGACAGACTTCACAATATGCTTACTCTTGAGGCATTACCTGTTCATAAACAGTTAAGAATAGCTGAAGAGACTTTAGTTGTTTATGCACCTATCGCTCACAGACTAGGTATAAGTTTTTTAAAAAATCTACTTGAAGATTTGAGTTTTTCATACCTTTTTAAAGAGGAAAAACATTTTATAGATAACTATCTTGACACAAACTATCATGCGATAGAGATGAAGTTAAATGAGTTCAAAGAGAGCATTTCAAAACTTCTTATAACTAATGGTTTTTGTGAAGATGATTTTAAAATACTCTCCCGTGTAAAACATAGATACTCTATATACTTAAAGATGCAAAGAAAAGGTATGGGCATAGATGAGGTTCTTGACCTTTTAGCTGTTCGTATCTTAGTAAAAGATAGTGTAAAATGTTATGACATTTTAGGGCTTATCCATCTAAACTTTAAACCACTTGCATCAAGATTTAAAGACTATATAGCTGTTCCAAAAGATAATGGCTATCAAACTCTACATACAAGTGTTTTTTACAATAGTGCTATATTTGAAGTTCAAATCCGTACATTTGAGATGCACAATACTGCTGAGTTGGGTGTTGCTGCTCATTGGAAGTATAAAAGTGGTGGAAATAACATCAAGCTAGATTGGTTAAACAACTTACAGTATCAAAATGAAAGTGTTGAGGATTTTTATGCACTTGCAAAAAATGACCTTTATAGTGAAGATATATCTGTTTTTTCTCCAAAAGGGGAAGCTTTTACTCTCCCTCGTGGTGCAGTTGTGCTTGATTTTGCTTATGCTGTTCATAGTGAGGTTGGAAATCATGCCAAATCAGCACTTGTAAACAAAGAGAAAGTATCACTTTTACAAGAGTTACAAAACGGTGATATAGTCAAGATAAAAACTTCAGATGAGATTATCACAAGATGTACTTGGATAGATGCTGTAAAAACATCAAAAGCATCGACAAATATGAAACTAAATTGCAATGCAAGACTTAAAGAGATAAATACAAAATCAAGTGTAAATATCATAGCTACGGCTATGGGATTAAACCATTCAAGAGTTCAAGAGTGGTTTAAGTCTCAAGATTGTAATAATTGTTCAAGTATTCCAACAGATATAGAACACTTTAAAAATGTTATACATAAGTATGTAAACTACATAAGTAAAAACTCAAGATTTAGAGGTTTTTTATCTCGACACAGATTTAAGGTAAAGTCTAAAGTTATATCTGGTATAGAGATATTTAGCACTTCAAATGTTTCTGATGTAGTATTTAACTATTGTTGTCATCCAAAATATGGGGATGAGATAATGGGCTTTTTAGATAAATCAAAAGTTCATGTTCATCATAAGATGTGTAAAACAGCTTCTAAATACTTAGATGAGCATCAACCTATGGTATTTGTAAGATGGGATAAAAAAAATCTTTATCATTACAACCTTATAGCATCTCTTCATAATGAAAAAGGTGCATTGGCAGAGTTTTTAAACTATCTTGCCAAACTAAATATAGATATAAGCTCGATAGAGTTAGGTAAAAATGATAGTGATTATGTAAAGTATTGTGAGATAGGTTTTGAGTCAAAAGAAGCAGATATTCAAACTCTTCGTGCTAAAATTGCACAAAAGATAAAAGTTATACATTTTATAAGAACAGACGATGCATATCGTTAATAAGACTAAAGGAAATAAATAATTATGTTAAAAGAAGCATTAAAAGAGATTGGCAGGGGTTGTGCTGAGATTATAGATATGGAGAGGATAGAGAAGTTAGTAAAAGCTTACTATGATGAGGGTAAAAACTATACAGTAAAATGTGGGTTTGACCCAACTGCACCTGATTTACACCTTGGTCATACAGTACTTTTACAAAAACTTGCAACTTTTCAAAAGTATGGAGCAAGAATACAGTTTCTTATAGGTAGTTTTACAGCAACTATTGGTGATCCAACAGGGAAAAGTGCTACTAGAAAAGTTCTAACAACTGATGATATTAAGAAAAATATCTCTAGTTATACTACTCAAGCTTTTAAGATTTTAGATGAGAGTAAAACAGATATAGTTTATAACCATGAATGGTTGGATTTACTAGGAACTGCTGGGATACTTCAACTATCTTCAACTTTAACAGTTGCTAGGATGTTAGAAAGAGATGATTTTTCTAAAAGATATGCTTCAAATACACCTATAGCCGTAAGTGAGTTTATGTACCCACTTTTACAAGGTTACGATAGTGTTCATTTAAAAAGTGATATAGAGATAGGTGGAACTGACCAAAAGTTTAACCTACTTATGGGTCGCCAACTACAAAAAATATATGATGTAAAAAAACAACAAGCTGTTTTAATGATGCCTATCTTAGAGGGTCTTGATGGTGTACAAAAGATGAGTAAATCATTAGGAAACTATATAGGTGTTAGTGATGAACCAAATGATATGTTTGGAAAAGTTTTAAGTATATCTGATGATTTGATGTGGAGATATTTTGAACTTTTAAGTACAAAATCTTTAGACGAGATAGAAGCTCTTAAAAAAGGTGTAGCTGATGGTTCTCTGCATCCTAAAAAAGTAAAAGAGGATTTAGCACTAGAGATAACTGCAAGATTTCATTCAAAAGAGTTGGCAGATGGTGCAAAAGCTGAGTTTGAAAAAGTTCATGCAAAAAGCCAAATCCCAACAGATATAGCTGAGTTTGAGTGTGAGGGTGAAGTTTGGATAGCAAAAGCGTTGGTAGATTGTAATATTGAGCCATCAACTTCTCAAGCTAGAAGAGATATTAAGCAAGGTGCTGTTAAAATAAATCAAGAAAAAATTTCAGATATGCAACTACAACTAGGAGTAGGGGAGTATATACTTCAAGTTGGAAAAAGAAAATTTGCAAAATTAAAGGTATGTTAGATGAGTTTTAAGCTATTAAAAATTGGAAAATATAAGATAGAAAAACCAATCGTTCAAGGTGGTATGGGTGTAGGTATAAGTTGGGACAAACTAGCTGGTAATGTTTCAAAAGAGGGCGGTCTTGGAGTAATAAGTGCTGTTGGTACTGGTTACTATGACAATAAAAAGTATTCTCAAAAATTGGTAGCAGACAGACCATTGAGTGAAGCAAACTTTTACTCACCAGAAGCTTTGAAAAAAATCATCTCAAATGCAAGAGAGATTTGCGGGGATAAGCCACTAGCTGTAAATATACTTTATGCTATGAATGATTACGGTCGTGTTGTAAAAGATGCTTGTGAGGGTGGTGCTAACATCATCATAACAGGTGCTGGTCTTCCTACAAATATGCCAGAGTTTACTGAGGGTTATCCTGATGTTGCACTTGTTCCTATCGTATCATCTGCTAAAGCTTTAAAAATTATTTGTAAAAGATGGCAAAAGAGATATAACCGTGTTCCTGATGCCGTTATACTTGAGGGTCCAAAAAGTGGTGGGCATCAAGGTTTTAGTTATGAAGAGTGTTCAAAAGAGGAAAATCAACTTGAAAACTTAGTAAAACCTGTTGTTGAAGAAGCTGAAAAATGGGGAGGTATCCCTGTTATCGCTGCTGGTGGAGTTTGGGATAAAAATGACATCGAAGAGATGATAGGTCTTGGTGCTAGTGGTGTTCAGATGGGTACTAGATTTATCGGTACACATGAGTGTGATGCACACGATAACTTAAAAAAAGTTCTACTAAATGCTAAAAAAGAGGATATAAAACTTATGTCTTCACCTGTTGGTTATCCTGCTCAAGGTGTAGTTACAAACTTAACTCACTTGGTTGAAAAAAGAGAAGGACCAGCTATAAAATGTATATCTAACTGTGTAGCACCATGTAAGCGTGGTGAGGAAGCAAAAGAGGTTGGTTTTTGTATAGCAGATAGACTAAGTGATGCATTTTTAGGTAATGTTGAAACTGGTTTATTTTTCTCTGGAACAAATGGATATAGACTAAATGAGATTATATCTGTAAAAGAGTTGTTAGAAAAACTAACAAAAGGTGAGTAAATAAATTTATGCTTAGAATTTTATTAGTCTTATTGGTTTTTGTAGTTTCTATATATGCTTTAAGTGATTTAGGAACTTTAAAAAGAGCCGATGGACTTATAAAAAGTCAGAGTAAAAGTAAGATTTTTCGTGCTTATAATGACTATAAAAACATCTATCTCCGTTCAGTTATGAATGGAAATAAAGAGTTTCGTAAAAGAGCTTTAATAGGCATCATAAAGAGTGGTAATAAACTACATATAGATGTAGCTAGGTATAAAAAAGAGTTATCAAGACTAAAACATATTAAAAAAAGTACAAAAAAAGTATATGTTGGAAAAACAACAAGATTAAAATCTGCAAAAATTGTTGATGATAGATTAATTTTAACATTTGATAAAAAACTTACAAGCAAACAAGTAAACTATTTTAAACTATACAATACAAAAAAAAGAAGATACAAATATATATTTGATATACATGCTGTTTTAAGTAAAAATAAACGACTTAGAAAAAAAGGTATCAATAGGATACAGATAGCTCAATACAATTTAAAAACTATAAGAGTTGTTATAGAGGATTCTCGAAAAGTTAAGATAAGATTTATAAAAGATGGTAAAAAACTTGTTATTTATATAAATTCTAATAAATCAACAGTTAAGAAAACGAC
Source organism: Helicobacteraceae bacterium (assembly GCA_027068615.1). Taxonomy (GTDB): domain Bacteria; phylum Campylobacterota; class Campylobacteria; order Campylobacterales; family Sulfurimonadaceae; genus Sulfurimonas. Next base: position 9,560 of record JAMOQV010000047.1, read on the forward strand.
TGAGAGAACAACTATACCAAAGAGGTCAGATAGAGATAAAATCATAGTTATAGACCCTGGTCATGGCGGTAAAGACCCAGGGGCGATAGGATATAAAAAATATAGAGAAAAAGTAGTTGTTTATAAGGTAGCAAGGCATTTAAGAAATATCTTAAAATCTCGTGGCTATAAAGTTTATATGACTAGATATAGAGATAGGTTTGTAAAGCTAAAAAGTAGAACAAAATATGCAAATAAGAAAAAAGCAGACCTTTTTATATCTATACATGCAAATGCAGTAGCTAGAAAAAATGCAAAAAAAGCTTATGGAATAGAGACATATTTTTTGTCTCCTTCTCGTTCAAAAAGAGCTGAAAAAGTAGCTGCAAAAGAAAATTCAGCATATATTGGAAATATGAACTCTTATGGTAAAAAAAGTTTTTTAAGTATATTGAACAATACAAATAGAATAGCTTCAAATAGACTAGCTATAGATATACAAAGAGGTATATTGGGTGCTTTAAATAAAAAATACAAAAATGTAAAAGATGGTGGAGTTCGTGAAGGACCTTTTTGGGTTTTAGTAGGAGCTCAGATGCCAGCAGTTTTAGTGGAAATAGGCTTTATATCTCATCCTATGGAAGCTAAACGGTTAGTAAATGATAAGTATCGAAAAACAATGGCTAAAGGTCTTGCTGATGGTATAGAAAGGTATTTTGCTAATATTCGTAAAAATT
>JAMOQV010000048.1 GCA_027068615.1 Helicobacteraceae bacterium
CTTTTAAAATCACTCAGTCCGTATGGGATTTTTTTTAGTTTATTTGTTTGCATTGTGATTTTACCTTTTAAAATTATTTAGAGTATATAACACACCACTTTAATTTTTACTTGTATCTATCTTATAAAACCCATAAAAATAAAGCAAAGTTTCTAACTGATTGAATAATTTTAGTTACAAAATCAATTTTATATATCAGCCAAAACTTCAGCTACATAAGATGGTTTTCTCATACCAACCAATATATAATCAACATCTTTTTGCTCTTTTAAAAAAAGTAATGAACACTCTTGCATACTTAAATCACAATCTTGAAAATACTCACTAAGTTGATTTTTAGTTTTTTTAGAACATTCATACAAAACCATCTCTCTATAAGTTCTTAAAAAATTATCAACCAAAGTTATCATAGTATCTTGGTCATACTCTTGCAAAAGTGCAAGTTTCTCTTTTATAAGCTTTATAGCTTGGGTATATAAAAATCTATCATAATCTTCAACTGAGCCAAACTTATGCTTAGAAGAATCTAACTCATCAAAAAGATTATAAAGTGGTTTTAGCGTATCGTTATCACAAACTTCTAAAATCTCATTTAGATTATGGTAGTATTCATCACTTTCACCATACTCTGCTAGTCTATGGATTTTTGCTTTATATATCGCATTTAAAGGGCGAGAAGTTAAAACCCTTAAACCATTTTCTTTTGCCCACGAAGCACATCTTAAACCATCTCTTTCAACTATATTTAGAGGAAATTCTATGGTTGAGAAACTATGTTTATTATTTCCTGCATCTTTTGCAGCCATACTTGCTAAATCTAGCAAATCCTCATAAGGTAAGAACTGCTCTAGTGCATGGTTAAGTGAGAAGTTTTCACTACTGATACCATAGGAGTTAAACTTACCATTTTTCACTTCCTCTTCTAACTCTAAAAACACTTTATAAACTATCTTATTCATACCATCTAATCTATCATCTTTTGGTATCTCTTTATCAATAGCATCTAAAAGATAATACTCTAAGTTATGAAGCATAAAACAATCTATCTTATCAACTTCAAGCTCTTTTAATGTAGCTTCTAAGTTTTTAGCTATATCACCATCCTCTTTAAAGCTAAATTTTGCAACTATCTTTACTCTATCTTTATAATTATCATCAAGCTCTCTAAAAGCTATATTTATAGCACGAAGTGCAGAACCATCAAGATACTCTAATGAAGTATCTATAAGCTCCACACCTGAAGTTATAGCCTCTTTTAAAGCTTGGATATGTAAAAGATTGTGTTGTGAGATTTTTTGTGTACCAAATGCAAAGTTTGCCATATTTTTTGCCTTTTTTTATAAAAGATTTCAGTTTAAAGATAGGATAAATTTTATTTGTAGAAAGTTAAAAACTGAGTAGTTTTCAAAAAGAAAACTAACTCAATTATGTATAAAATAAGATTATACGAATTCGATAAATGCCATAGTAGTAGCATCACCACGACGGATACGAGTTCTAGTAATTCTAGTATATCCACCATTACGCTCTGTATATTTAGGAGCGATTTCATTAACTAATTTCTTAGTTGATTCTTTACATTGAAGTGAAGCAAATACTGCTCTATGAGCATTAGAATCACCCTTTCTCGCTACTGTTACTAATTTCTCAGCATAAGAACGAAGTTCTTTAGCTTTAGTAATAGTAGTTTCAATCTTACCATGTTCAATTAAAGAGATAGCAAGATTAGCTAACAATGCTTTTCTATGAGCAGAATTAGTTCCTATCTTACGGTATCCATGACGGTGTCTCATCTATTATTCCTCTTTTTAAGCTCGTATTATACGGCTTCTATTTTCTTTTTTAATGCAGTAACTACATCATCAGCAAGGTCTGCACCAACTTCAAAACCAAACTCTTGTACTTTCTCTACGATTTCATCGTAAGATTTTTTACCAAGATTTTTAACATTTTTAAGATCATTTATACTCATAAGTACAATTTCACCTATAAGTTTAATGTTAGCACGGTCAAGACAGTTGAAACTTCTTGCACTTAGTCCTAAACTATCTATATGAGTAGATAATCTCTTAAGATCAGGATTTTCAGCTACTCTTTCAATAGTAGTTGGAGCTTTTACACTTATCTCAGAATTAAATACTGCTAACTGAGTATACATAACTTCCAAAGAGTTTCTAAATGCATCAATTGGTGAGATTTGCCCATCAGTTTTGATGTTTAGTATCACTTTTTCAAAGTTAGGATTATCTTCTACAAGTACATTTTCAATCTTATATGTAGCACTACGAACAGGAGTAAAGAAAGCATCAAGAGCGATATAACCCTCTTCAAGCTCATCATAAGTATCCTCACTAGCTACATAACCGATACCTTGTGCTATCTTAATCGTAAAATTAAGAGTAGAATCTTCGTTTAGAGTTGCTAGTGGAGCTTCTGGAGTTACCACTTCAACTTCATCATTGCAAAGATCAGCACCAGTTATAGTACATGGACCTGAAAAAGTATAATTTATCTCTGCTTCAGTTGCATCGTTTAAAAGCTTGAAACGGATCTCTTTAAGATTTAATATAAAATCAGAGATATCCTCAAGCATACCACGAACTGAATCAAACTCATGTTTTGCACCCTCTATCTTAATAGCGATAGGTGCATAACCAACAGATGAACTTAATAAAAAACGGCGAAGTGGATGAGCTAAAGATATTGCATATCCAGTTTCAAAAGGAAATGCACTTATATTTGCTTCATTCTCACTAATCTGTTCTACCTCAAACTCTTGTGGAGCTAGTGGAGTAGTTTTAATTTTTTTCATATTTTACGCCTTTTTATTTAGTTACTATTTAGAGTAAAGTTCAACGATTAAACGCTCTTCAACTGGGATAACAACTTCTTCACGCTCTGGAAGACGAGTAAATATACCAAAAACTTTATCTGTATCTACATCAACCCATGGTGCTAAACCAGTTTGATTTGTAAGTTCGATTGCACGAGTAACTTGTACATTTTGTTTTGATTTTTCTTTAACTTCTATCTTCTGACCTGGTTTAACACGGTAAGAAGCGATATCAAGTTTTTTACCATCTACTAAGATATGACCATGAGTTACAAGTTGACGAGCAAATCTACGAGTAGATGCAAATCCCATTCTATAAACTACATTGTCAAGTCTTTGCTCAATTAGAGTGATAAGGTTTGTACCTGTATTACCATCTCTTCTTTTAGCTTCAACAAATAATGCATGGAATTGTTTCTCAGAAACACCATACATAAATTTCGCTTTTTGCTTTTCATTTAGTTGTAAACCATACTCAGATACTTTTTTACGACGTTGACCGTGTTGACCTGGAGCATAAGGACGCTTCTCTAAAGCAGACTTACCTGCTAAACGACGCTCACCTTTAAGGTTAAGACTAACACCAAATCTTCTTTCGATCTTTTCTACTGGACCTCTATATCTTGCCATCAGTAATCTCCTTAAACTCTACGACGCTTAGGTGCGCGACAACCGTTGTGTGGTAATGGTGTAACATCTTTCATAAATGTAACACGGATCCCTTCAATAGCACCAACAGATTTAACTGCAGTTTCACGACCTGAACCTGGTCCTTGAACTCTAATGCCTAACTCTTTAATCCCATGAACTTGTGCTTTTTCAACAGCAGCTTCAACAGCAGCTTGTGCAGCAAATGGAGTTGATTTTTTAGAACCTTTAAATCCTAAAGAACCAGCAGAACTCCAAGCAATCATGTTACCCATTTCATCTGTAATAGTTACAAGAGTATTATTAAATGATGCAGCGATATGAATGATACCACGAGCAATATTTTTCTTTACTACTTTTTTTCTAACAGCTTTTCTTTTTGCCATACTTTAATTCCTTACGCTGCGCCAACAGTTTTTTTCTTACCCTTACGAGTACGAGCATTTGTCTTAGTTTTTTGACCACGACATGGAAGACCACGACGGTGACGAAGACCTCTGTATGAACCTAAATCCATAAGTGCTTTGATATCCATTGCAGTTTGTTTACGAAGATCACCTTCAACTACATGATTCGCACGAATCTCTTTAGTTATAGCAGCTACATCAGCTTCACTCAATTCATACACTCTCTTGTTGTAATCGATACCAGTAGCATCAAGAATCAAACGAGAAGCATGAAGACCAATTCCATAGATATATGTTAGACCATATTCTACTCTTTTTTTCTTAGGTAAATCTACACCAGAAATACGAGCCATGGTTATCCTTGTCTCTGTTTATGTTTAGGGTTTTTGCAGATTACTCTTACAATACCTTTTCTTTTGATGATTTTACAATCATCACACATCTTCTTTACTGAAGCTCTTACTTTCATTGAAAGTCCTTGTTTGTGTATTCTTTGCTGTTTTTAGGCGAAGCACAGTTTACTATAACTCCACCCATAGGCGAGAACAGTCTTGGCTTGCCAATACTTGTATCCACATTATACACAAATGTATAAAAAAGATATAAATATTCTCTTTTTTGTTAAAACAGCAAAGCGAACTGAGATTATATCTAAAAAATTCTTAATCCCATATAACACTTACACCATATTCTTGATTTAAAACTATATATTTTTTGTAGTAGATTTTTTTGCCGTATTTTTTACTTAAAAGTTCGACCTCTATACTCTCCTTAGATAGTAATTCTCGAACCTCTTTATATGTTAACCATTTTCCATAACGAGCTAAAGAGTTTTGCCATATACGAAAATCACAAGTAGCATCCTCAGTTAGTTCAAACATCTCCCCATCTTCAGTTTTCCAATGAGCATTTGAACAAGCATAAAGTTTAACTTTTTTACCATTTATCTCTTTATCACGAACCTCTATACTACCATCTTCACAATAAGGACATTTACCTAAAATCATTATAAACTCCAAATAATTTTAGATATA
>JAMOQV010000049.1 GCA_027068615.1 Helicobacteraceae bacterium
CATTTGAACAAGCATAAAGTTTAACTTTTTTACCATTTATCTCTTTATCACGAACCTCTATACTACCATCTTCACAATAAGGACATTTACCTAAAATCATTATAAACTCCAAATAATTTTAGATATAATAATAAAAATATGTTTTAAATATTTATTTTATTGCATATTGTCATAAAATCAACAAAATAGAAAAAATATGAAAACAAACTACGAAGAAAAATTTAACAACTCCATAAAAAATACACTTTTTAACAACCTATCAAAAGATGAACAAGATTTTATAAAAGAAAAGTCTTTTGAACTAAGATTTTCACATCAAGAGATAAAACAGATTATAGATATGGCTAGAGACTTAGAGATGTGGGATGAGAAAAGCATCATAGATATTTTTCCAGAACATACTCAAAAAAAAGTTGTTTTTGCTAGACTGAAAAAAGCTTATGATGAGATTCGCACTAAACCAAACTCATACAAAGAGTTTAAACTAAAAAATATACCTCAAGAACAAAAGTTTAACTTTAAAACCCAAAATAAAGATGGATTTGGCTTAGGACTTTGCCCTGTTGCATCTGAAAAAACAAGATGTTGTAATCTTCTTACACTTGATGCTGTTGAGAGTTGTGGGTTTGACTGTTCTTACTGCTCAATTCAGAGTTTTTATAATCAAAACACTATAACTTTTGATAGTGGCTTTGCAGATAAGTTAAAAAACCTAAATCTAGATAAAAATAAAACTTATCATATAGGAACTGGTCAAGCATCTGATTCACTTATGTTTGGTAATCGTGAGGGTGTATTAGAAGCACTTTTTGAGTTTGCAAGAGAAAATCCAAATGTGATACTAGAGTTTAAAACCAAATCAGACAACATAAAGTATCTACTTGAAAATGATGTTCCTAAAAATATACTTTGTACTTGGTCGCTAAACACACCAACTATCATAAAAAATGAAGAACACTTAAGTGCTTCACTTGAAAAAAGACTAAACTCTGCTAGAAAAATAGCAGATAAAGGTGTAAAAGTTGGTTTTCATTTTCACCCTATCGTTGAGTATGAAAACTACTTAGATGAGTATAAAAAGGTTTATGAAAAAGTTTTAGATATGTTTGATGCTAGTGAGGTTGCACTTGTTAGTTTTGGTACTTTAACATTTATAAAACCAGTTATAAAACAGCTTCGTTCAAGAGAGTTTAGAAGTAAAATAACTCAGATGCCATTTGTTGATGCGAGTGGAAAAAGCTCTTATCCAGATAATATAAAAGAAGAGATGTTTAAACATGCTTATGAGTCTTTTAAACCTTGGCATAACAAAGGTGTATTTTTCTATCTTTGTATGGAGGAGCATCATATGTGGATGAAAACTTTTGGGTTTCAATACTCCACAAATAATGATTTTGAAAGGGGTATGCTTAGTTCATATTGTAAAAAGTTAGGATTAGATTTTCTAATCTAACTTTTAAACTTTACAAGTACCATCCCTGCAAATTTGTTTGAACCTTTTGTGTAGTATTCTACCCTATAAATACAACCTTTTTTATCTATAGAAAATCTTTTTGGCATTTTTGATTTTGAAATCTTTATATTTGTTTCTTTTTTAGATTTGTTTGAAAAACCTATAACATTTACTCTATAATCTTTAGTATCTTTTACTAAAAAATTATCTTTAACTTCTAAGATAGTTCCAAATGGTACTGTTTTTTCTTCAGAATCCACAACAAAACTAACATTTGTATTTTTAGTATCATGGTCTTTATATTGTGCTTTTAGCTGAGTAAGCTTTCTATTACCATACTGTATGACATAACAGTTATTTTTTTTATAAATAGTTACCAATGGATTATTTGCTTTAAATGTAACTAAATTATCTTTTTTTAATGGTATATATTTTAATGTATGTCTTAATTTTTGTAATGGCAATACTATCTTTCCATTGTATAAAGATATAGATATACCATTATTTAAGACATTGTAAACACCCATAGGAGTAAGTTCAAAATCTCTTTCATACTTTATACCCATAATATCCATATATTTTTCAAGTGCTAAAAGATGATAATAAACTCTTTTATGTGTTGGTAAATCTTTAGTAGCCTCATTACCAAATGCAGCTTTTCCATGATTTATAGCATAATATGTAAGAGACTTTGCCATCTCTTTATCACCCTCTCTAGTTCTTGTATTGTGTTGATGATATCTATCTTTTTCTGCTAAAAGATGATTATTTACATGTTTTACAACTTTAGAAGATATTTCTGCTAAATTAGAATATCTTTTTATATCTATACTCTCTTGGTCTATCACAGAACATTGTCCCCATTTATAAGGTGAATGGTCTTTATCTATATATTTTTTTCTATAATATCCACTTCCATCATGAAGATTAACAACTAAAGCAACTTTATCATTTGTTATAAGCTTTTTAATCCTCATAACAGTACCATATTCTGGGTCTTTTTTAGATAGATATGCAAACTTTCTATTCATATCCCCATAAGGTCCACGGTTTCTTTTTATAATACTATAAAAATTTAGATTTGGAACTATCCATACTGAGCCATCTAAGATTTTATAATGAGTAGCAAGAACTGAAGCTGACATAAACCCACCTGGTTCATCACCTTGAATACCACCAACAACTAACATAGTGTTATTGTTTTCTTTACCTTTTTTTATCACTTCAAAATCAAAACCATTATTTGCACTTAATGATGAAGCTAAAAAAAGTATAATTATATATCTATATAACTTCAACATGCCAAGGTTCATACCGTACTCCATCTTTATTGTTTTTATGATAACGCATCCCTATATAGTTCAACTTAGTCATCTCCTTAAATTCTTCTGTTGTAGCAAATTTTGCTGTAAAATTTAGATATCCAAACCCTTTAACACCAACATCAAAATCACTTATAGTATGATACGAATAAGCTGGTGGAGCTATGGAAAATGAGGCTTGAGTTATATTTCCATGAGTTCTATATATCTTGTTTACATATAAACTCATCTGTTTTATAACATTTCTAACACCTGATGTTAATGTTAAAGTATCTCCAATATCTCTTTTTAATCTATGATAATCAGATAATGTTTTACCTTTAAACAAAAAATGACCCGTATGTGGAATTTTTACTACATCTTTTGTTAAAACTCTATTATCAATGTTATAGCAAGTTTGAGAACCATAAAAACCATACTTGGCAGGTTTTTCATAAAACAACCTATCCATCATAGCTAATTCATCTTTTGTAAATGCACCGATAGATGAATAGTTTCTACCATAATGTAAAGCTTGTTGATAAGATATAATGTTAAAGTTTGCATACCCAACATATCTCTTTAGTCTTTTTAATCGTCGATTTAAACTAACTAAAGTCGCCCACTTTTTTTTTGAGAGGATAACATCATTACCAAAAAGCAACTCATTTGCCAATAAAGGTGCAGAAGCACCAAATAATAAAAAATCTCTTCTTTTCATAAAGACAATTATAGCAAATTATTTTAGTTATAATGTTATAAAAAGACGGAGAAACCAAAATGAAAATAAACCAACACTTAGAACTCGGTGTATTAAATACACTTAGAGTAGATAGAGATACACCCCATGGTGTATTTTTAATGGCAGAAGATGAAAAAGATGTACTTCTTCCAAAAGCTTATGTAACAGATGATATGATAGAAGACTCTTTAGTAGAAGTATTTTTATATACAGACTCAGAAGATAGACTTGTAGCTACTACACTAACACCAAAAGCGATGTTAGATGAGTTTGCACTTTTTGAAGTTATAGATGTTGCACCATTTGGAGCATTTGTTGAGTGGGGTTTGAGTAAAGATTTACTTGTTCCAAATATGCTTCAAAAACAACCATTTAAGATAGGTGAAAAAAGATTTTTAAAAGTCATCTATGATGAAAGAACTCACCGTTTGGTTGGTAGTGAAAAACTAGGCGATTTTTTTCAAAGAAAAGTAAAAGATTTATCTCCTCAACAAGAGGTAAAGATACTTATCATAGCTAAAACACCACTAGGTTATAAATGTATAGTTGAAGATAAGTATGAGGGTTTAATCTACCATAATGAGATTTTTGAAAATATCACCATAGGTGAAAGTAAAAAAGCTTATATTAAAACCATAAGAAAAGATGGTAATATCGACTTAAGTTTAAGAAAAGCTGGAAGTAAGAAAAATGGCGATTTAGCATCCAACATACTAGAGCTTTTAAAACAAAACAATGGGATTATGCCTTACAACTACAAAAGTGATGCAGAACTTATAAAAAATACTTTTAGTATGAGTAAAAAAGAGTTTAAAAGAAATCTTACAAAACTTCAAGATGAGGGTAAGATAGAGGTAAAAGATACTGGAATATACTTAAAATAATGGCTAAAAAAAAGAAAAATATAGAGTTGTCATCTAAAAATATAACCTATCAGATAGATAAACAAAACTATAAAGTTATCCGTTTTATACCATCTACTATGTGTGTAGATATATTGGTAACTAATGAGGGGATGCTAAAAGAGGGATTACTAAATATCCCTTTTGCACATCTTCCTAAAAATATCAAAAAAATTGTTAAACCAAATTAACTCTTTTTAGATAAAATATTTCAAAACAATAGGGGTAAATTATGGATATAAAAAAATGCAACTCACTACAAGAGGTAAGACAAGAGGTAGATAAAATAGATGCTAAACTTATAGACTTAATCTCTACAAGGTCTCATTATATCCGTCAAGCAGCAATGTTTAAAGAATCTGTTGAAGAGGTTAAAACACCTCAGAGGATAGATGAGATATTAACTCGTGTTCGCCATCGTGCCATAGAGTTAGGAGTATCACCAAATATGATATCTGAACTTTTTGAAATTATGATAGATGAGATGGTTGAAACAGAGATAGCAGAACTTAAAAATAGAAATAAATTCTAATGCTAAAATATCTCTTTTTTATAATTGTAACATTTATAAATCTTTTTGCTTTTGATGCTTTTATATCATCAGATAAACTAAAAGGTTTATTGAAAAATGATAATATCGTACTTTTAGATATATCTAAAAAATCCATATACAATGCTGGGCATATATCTGGTGCAATAAATGTTGACATATCTAACTTTATATCAAAACCTATAAATACAAATCCAGAAGATGCACAAAACAAAGAGTTTAAAAACAAGCTAGATATAGCTTCTGATTTTACTATAGAAAAAGAGTTAAGAAGTTTAGGTATAAATAACAACTCTAAAGTTATCATTTATGACCATAATACAGATGATGGTTTATCAAATTCTGCATATATGGCTTTTATACTTATATATAGTGGAATAAATGATATATCTATACTAGATGGTGGATATATGTCTTGGGTCTTTCAAAACCAGATATTGGTATCTGTAAAATCTCCAAATGTAAATGATGGAGATATAACAATAAAACCAAACAAAAATCTAATAGTAGATAGTTCATATATAAAAACAAATATATCAGATATAAAACTACTAGATGCTAGATCTTATCAAAAATACTTTGGTATATCAAAATCAAAATGTATAACAAAATATGGTCATATAAAAAAAGCATCAAATAGTTTTTATAAAGATAAGTTTTATAAAGATTATACCCTAAGAAAGCAGGAAGATTTAGATGATATATATCTAAATGGACACAATCTACAAAAATATAAAACTATTGTAGTATATGCAGACAATATGATAGAAGCTTCTATCGAATGGTATATAATATATCAAGAAATGGGCTTTAAAAATGCAAAAATTTATAAAAATTCACTTTATGAATGGGTTGAGAAAGAAGGTTATCCACTTAAAAGATTTAAGTGGGAATAACCTTATATGCCTTTAAACCTGAGAATGTAAATAATTGGATATTCTATTGTCGAATTCAGATTTTAAGCTTTTTTTCTCTCTTTTAACATTTTTTTATACTCTTTTTCAAACTTTTTTCTACGACTATATGAAAGCTTATCTATAAAAAGGATGCCATTTAGATGGTCTATCTCGTGTTGAATAGCTATACTTAAAAGTCCATCAGCATCAAGAGTATGTTCTTTACCATCTCTATCTTGATACTTTAATTTTATCTTTTCATATCTTTTTATATCTTCATAAAACTTTGGAACACTTAAACAACCCTCTTGATAAGTAGTCTCACCACTTTGTTCCAATATAACAGGATTTATAATCTCTAATAAATCTTCTTTATGCTGTTTATCATTTTCATCTGGAAGATTTATAAGTAATACCTGTTTTGCGTGTGCAACTTGTATAGCAGCTAAGCCTATACCGTTAGAATCTATCATAATATCATACATAGAATCTAACAGATCATAAAGCTTATCATCAAATACACTAACTTCAACAGATTTTTCTTTTAATCTTCTATCAGGATATTCTACTATATTTAACTTCATAATTTATACCTTAATTATCTTTCACAGCTACAGCATAGTCTATATTTTTCTGTCTTGATGCCATCTCTATACCATCTAGTGCATTAACTATAATTTCATCAGGAGAAGCATAACCATCAATATCTGCTATACCTATTGAAATTTTTAACTTTATCTCTTTATCTGCTAAAAAGAGGTTAGAATTAGAAACTAAATCTATAAGTCTTTCAGAAGCTTTTTTAGCACTCTCTAAATCAGTATGTTTTAAAAGCATAGCAAATACACCACGACCATAATGAGCAACAATATCACTTCTTCTAGAAGTTTTTAAAAGAAGCCTTGCTATAGTTTTTGTCATAAGCATAGTTATTTTATCACTTTTAACTTCAAGTATCAACTCTCTAGATAGTTCAATCATAAGCAATGAACTACTATATTTAAACTCCTTGACACTCTCTATCTCTTTTGTGATTTTTTCTAAAAGATATCTTTTGTTATAAACACCGTATTTATTATCAAATATAGTTTCACCTTCTACTTTTTTAAATACTTTAGCAGTATTTTCATAGTAAGTTTTTATCTGCGAACTTTGTTTTTTGAAAATTTTATTTAGTTTATCAACATCATTACCTAAAGCTTTTGCTATCCTAAGTGCTGTTTGAGAATCACTTTTTGTCATAAGCTCTTTTTTTCTTTTTTCAAGAATTTTACTCATTAAACTCATATTTTTAAAAAGTGTTGCTGTTACATCTAAAATATTTTTCATAGAGTTAAAGCCCTCTTTTAGGCTTTGTTCTAATACAACAGCATTCTCATCATCATTATCATCTTCAAGTTCTAGTATAGAATGTACCTGTTTTCTTAAGTTTTCACTCTTATCTTCTAAAAGTTTGTCAAAATAAACTGCAAAGTTATTTGGTGTTGGTGGTAAATTATCTGTAATAAGGGTATTTAAAACCTCTTGAGAATATATCTCTATATCGTTTGCAGGTTCATTCATATCTAAAACATTTGTACCTTTTGAAACTTTGCTCTTAGATATTTCCTTACGTTTCTTCCTTCTTGCATCCACCATCACTTGTCCTTAGTCAATTTCACTTTTAACCAAAATCTCATCAATTAAACCATACTCAACACACTCTTTTGCACTCATAAAGTTATCTCTATCTGTGTCTTTTTCTATCTTTTTAACACTCTGACCAGTATTTGCAGCTAAGATAGAATTTAACTCTTTTTTCATACGAAGAATCTCTTCTGCTTGTATAGCTATATCACTTGCTTGACCTTGAGCTCCACCTAGAGGTTGATGTATCATAACTCTAGCATGTGGAAGACAATATCTCTTACCTTTTTCACCACTTGAAAGTAAAAAAGCACCCATAGAAGCAGCTTGACCTATACATATAGTAGCAACCTTAGGACGGATATAGTTCATAGTGTCAAAGATAGCCATACCAGCTGTTACAACTCCACCTGGAGAATTTATATAAAAATATATATCTTTTTCAGGGTCTTCAGCTTCAAGAAATAAAAATTGTGCAACTATAGTTGAAGCAACTTGGTCATTTACTTCTCCACTTAGCATTACAATTCTATCTTTTAACAGGCGAGAGTAGATATCATAAGACCTCTCTCCTCTACCTGTTTTTTCAACTACATAAGGGATATAGCTCATTTACTATGCCTCTTTAATTTTTGAGTTTAAAAGAGAAGAAAGAACTTTATCTTCTACCATTGACATTTGAATTGCTGGTAAATAACCTGCTTCTTTATAATGCTCATAAGCTTTCATAGGGTCTTGACCCATTTGCATAGCTTCCATATAGATAGTTTGCATAACTTCTTGCTCTTGTACTTTTACATTTTCAGCTTGAGCTAGAGTATCGATAATAAAAGTAGCTTTTACACTTTTTTGGGCATCTTCTCTGAATGTTTCACGAAGCTCTTTTAGTTTATCTGCATTTTCACGAAGCTCTTTAATCTCATCTTCACTCATAGTTGAAGCTTTTTTATTAAGTGCCATATCTATCTCTTGTTCAACAACAAATTCTGGTAAATCAAACTCAATTTCAGCAACCAAAGTTTCTAGTAATGCTGGTTTTAACTCTTCATTGTAAAGTTTTGAAAGTTTTTCACCCTCTATTTGTGCTTTTACTTGTTTGTTAAGCTCTTCAACAGTAGCATTTTCATCTGCAAGAAGTTTTTTAGCTAATTCATCATCAATTTTAACTTCTTCTTTTACTTTTATACCATTTACTTTTACTTTAAATGTAGCTTCTTTACCAGCTAAATCTTTTGCTTGGTAATCTTCTGGGAAAGTTACTTTAACATCTAACTCATCACCTTTTTTAGCACCAATGATTTGGTCTTCAAAACCAGGGATAAACTGACCTGAACCTAGAGTTAACTCAAAGTTTTCACCTTTTCCACCATCAAAAGCTTTATCATCTATAAAACCTTCAAAGTCTATAACAGCTGTATCTCCACTTACTAAAGCTCTATCCTCTTCAACATCAACTAAAGGAGATTGAGATTCTGCTATATCTTTAAGTCTCTTTTCAACTTCTTCATCTGTAACTTCTGGTTTATCAAAATCTTTAACCATAGATTTATAATCACCCATATCTATCTCTGGTCTCATAGCTATTTTTACAGCTACTTCAATTTTATCATCAGTTTTTTCAAATTTAGTGATATTTGGCTCACCAATAAGTGATTCATTAGAGATATTTAACTCAGCAAGACCTTTAGATAAAACTTCTCTTAAAGCTTCAGCTTCAGCATCTTGAACAAGTTTTTCACCATAATGTTTTTTGATAATAGCTACTGGAACTTTACCTTTACGAAAACCCTGAATATTTGCAGTTTTACTTAATTCTTTAGCAATTTTGTTTAAATTTGCTTCAACTTCTGAGTTTAAAATTGTAGCTTCAATTTCAGCATTTGCACCATTGATTTTGTTTGATTTGATTTCCATTAGTTTCCTTTTAATTACTTTATATTGTTTTACACAACCATTATTTTTGGCAATATTATCTAATTTTTACAAAATTTCGGTTTAAAGTTTAAAAATAATATATAAACTACACCTATATCTATCATAACATCAGCAAAATTAAACACAGCAAAGTTAAATCCACAATGCCAATAAACCATATCAACAACACCACCATGGATAAATCTATCGTAGATATTTGATATAGCTCCACCTAATATAAAACCAGCAGGAAGTGCATAACATATCTGTTTTAGATAAAAAACATAACCAAATACACCCATAACCATAACAATTTGGATATATTTTAACCACTCATTTAAAAATGCAAACATAGAAAATGCCACACCTTTGTTATAAACTAAGATAAAATCTATACAATCTGTATAGTATCTAAACCCATCAACAAAAAGCATCTTTATGTTTTGATCTATGATAAAAACACCTAAAAGGCTAAAAACCAATACAACACTTAGTCGTAAATTATACTTATCCATTTAATGCTTTTTTAAAAAAATCAATAAGTTCTACCATATTTTGTTCCATCTCTTTTGCATCTCTACATTCAAGTAAAACTCTTAGTTTATTTTCTGTTCCTGAATATCTTATAAGATGACGAATACCTTTTTTATCTAATTTTGTTAATCTATCTTCCAAACCATCTATCTCAGCTAAAGGTTTTTTTACACTTATATTTAAGTTTACAAGTTTTTGTGGATATAACTTAAATGGTCTAAGAGCTGTTGATGCTTTTTCATTTTTTGAGATAAGAAGTGCTAAAGATTGCAGTGCTGAGACAAGTCCATCACCAGTTTTTGCAAAATCACTCATAATGATATGTCCACTTTGTTCTCCCCCAAAGTTAATACCCTCTTTTTTCATAACTTCTAAAACATGTTTATCTCCAACATTTGAACGATAAAGTTTTAATCCACAAGATTTCATATAATCTTCTAAGCCTTGATTACTCATAACAGTAGAAACTATACCATTACCTGTAAGCTTACCTTGAGAGTGTAGATGCTTACCCAAAGCACCTAATAGTTGGTCACCATCTACTACTTCACCCTTTTCATCTACTATAACAAGTCTATCAGCATCTCCATCAAGTGCTACACCCAAATCAGCTCTATATTTTAATACATTTTGACATAATTCTTTTGTATGCAATGCTCCACAGTTTTCATTTATATTAAACCCATCTGGTTTATCATGAAGTACAATAACCTCCGCACCTAATTCTTCTAATACTGTTGGACCAACTTTATAACCAGCCCCATTTGCAGTATCTAACACTATTCTCATACCATTTAGTGTCATTTTTGTTGGAAAAGAGTTCTTCAAATAAACAATATAACGACCTATAACATCATCTATCCTTTTAGCTTTTCCAATGTTTTTTGCAGTAGCCTGAGCTTCTAATATAGCTTCATCATCTAAAAATATCTCTTCTATCTCAGATTCTACATCCGTAGAAAATTTATCTCCGTTACAATCAAAAAACTTTATACCATTATCTTCAAAAGAGTTATGAGAAGCACTTATCATAATCCCTGCATCACATCTCATATTTTCAGTTAAATAAGCTATAGCAGGTGTTGGCATAGGGCCTATTTGAATAACATCATATCCTATTGCACTAAGTCCTGAAACTATGGCATTTTCTATCATATAGCCACTTCTTCTTGTGTCTTTACCTATTAAAATTTTGTTTGTTTTTGAATTTTTTTTAAAATAAATTCCAGCTGCCATAGCTATCCTCATAGCTAACTCAGCTGTTAAAAAAGAACCAGCCTCACCTCGTACCCCATCTGTACCAAATAGTTTCATAATATTTCCCAATTTTAAACTTTTAGTATATTCTAACATAAGTCTTATCCCCTTTAACTTAACTTTAATCATCTTTAAGCTATTATTTCGCACTTAAATTTCATGAGAAGGACTCATTCAATGGCAAATCACAAGTCATCAATAAAGAGAATTCGTCAAACGATTGTTAGAACTGAAAGAAATCGTTTTTACAGAACTCGTCTTAAAAATATAGTTAAAGCTGTTAATTCAGCAGTAGAAGCTGGTAACAAAGAAGAAGCTGTAGCTGCACTAAAAGTAGCTAACCAACAAATTCACAAATTTGTAAGCAAAGGTATCCTTAAAAAAGAAACTGCTGCTAGAAAAGTAAGCCGCTTACATAAAGCTGTTAATGCTATATAAGGCTAACAGTATATGTTAGCAGATAAACTACAACCGTTTATCAACCGCTATAATGAACTTAGCGATTTGCTAAGTTCACCTGATATAACTTCTGACATCAAAAAGATGACAGAACTTTCAAAAGAACAATCAAACCTTTTACCGATAGTAGAAAAAGCTAAAGAATATAACGCTCTTATACAAGAGATAGCAGATTCAAAAGAGATGCTAAGTGATTCTGAAATGGCTGATATGGCTAAAGAGGAACTAAAAGAGTTAGAACCACGAAAACCAGAGATAGAAGAGGAGATTAAAATGCTTCTTCTACCTAAAGATCCAAATGATGATAGAAATATTATCGTGGAGATGAGAGCTGGTACTGGTGGTGATGAAGCTGCTATATTTGTTGGTGATTTGTTTGATGCATATACAAGGTATGCAGATTTGAAAGGCTGGAAGATAGAGCTTATCTCAACTAGTCCATCTGAAGCTGGTGGATTTAAAGAGGTAACTGCACTTATCAAAGGTGAACAGGTTTATAGTAGGTTGAAGTATGAGGGTGGAACTCACCGTGTTCAAAGAGTACCATCAACTGAGAGTCAAGGTCGTGTTCACACATCAGCTATCACGGTGGCTATAATGCCAGAAGTTGATGATGTTGAGATAAATATCGAAGATAAAGACCTAAAAATAGATGTTATGCGTTCTTCTGGCTGTGGAGGTCAAAGTGTAAATACAACAGATTCTGCTGTTCGTATCACACACTTGCCAACTGGCATCGTAGTAACAAACCAAGACCAAAAATCTCAACACAAAAATAAAGACAAAGCTATGAAAGTACTAAAAGCTAGACTTTATGAGTTAGAGATGCAAGCACAACAATCTGAAAATGCAGCAGAGAGAGCTGCCCAAGTAGGAACAGGTGATAGAAGTGGTAGAATCAGAACTTATAACTACCCTCAAAACCGTATGAGTGACCATAGAATAAATCTTACTCTTTATAGACTAAATGAGATTATGAATGGTGGACTTTTAGATGAAGTTATAGAACCACTTATAGCTGACAATCAAGCTAAGATAGTTGAAGCTGCTGGGTTATAAAACCCAAGTAGCTTTAATCATCTTTAAATTTTAGTTATTTTAAAGAGATTAGATAACCATTTGTAAGTTCTTTTATACTGTATCCATAATAACCATCTAACTCTATAACAACTCTATAATAACCTTCATGGTTTCCTATCGTTATAGTTTTAAATATACTATTTGGATTCTTTTTTACATACGACAAGATATCTGACTTTTTCTTAAAATCTATAACTATTCTATGTGGTTTAACCAATAAAAAATCTCTAATCTTTTTACTTTTTGTTATCAGTTTTAACTTCTTATCTAAAGCTAAAAATTTTATATATTGTCTTTTTGCTATCTCTATAAATTTATCCGAAGATCTATTTACTTTTTGAGCAGGATTCTTAAGTGTATTTGATTTTACTTTTATATCTTTTTTCACTTCAGATGCAGAGTAATTTTGAGAGATAAAAATAGGAAGATGCCAATCTATAGAATTACCCAAAATAATAGTTTTTTCTTCAATAGAACCATTTAAAGTTTTATATGATACAGTAACTTTTTCTATAACTCTAGCAGTTGATGGCAGAGTTAATGCTGCTCTTTTTAAAGGTGGAAGATTTTTATCCAAATTTGATGTATATGGAAGTTGTTTCAATTCTGAATCAAAGAAAAAAGGGTTTTCTCTACCCTCTAGTGTAAGAAAAAACAAAAGCATTAAAATTACTATCTTTACCATCTAAAAATCCTATAAATATTTTATATCTATCTAGCAGATATCTCTTTTAACTCAAAATACTCTTTTTGAAGTGCTGCATTTTCATCTCTTAACCTAATAACATCATTTTGAAGATAAGTTTCATAATCTTGAAGTTCTAGTAGCACCTCAAAAGAATTTGTTCCATACAAAAGTATTCCAATATAAATACCAAGTAAAAGTATAATAATTAACAACATAAGAAACTTCCATAAAGACAATCCAAGATACCGCTCAGTTATATCCTGAGAGGTATCTATATCTTCAAAAAGTTCTTCTGTATCCATAATATTTTAAACTTTTAGTTAAAAATAGTTGAACCTAGGTATTCACCATACATAACTTCATTTTCTATCTCTAAAAGACGGTTGTATTTAGCAGTTCTTTCACCACGAGCAGTTGAACCAGTTTTGATTTGACCACAATTAAGTGCAACAGCAAAATCAGCTATAAAAGCATCTTCACTCTCACCAGAACGGTGACTCATAACACAAGTATAACCATTTCTTTGTGCAAGTCTTACTGTTAACATAGTTTCACTTACAGAACCTATCTGATTTGGCTTGATAAGGATAGAGTTTGCTATACCTTTGTTAATACCTTCATTTAAGATATTTACATTTGTAACAAATAGATCATCTCCAACAAGTTGAACTTTATCAGCTAACTTTTCAGTTAAAATTTTCCAACCATCCCAATCATCTTCACTTAATCCATCTTCAATAGAAACAATAGGATATTTCTCACATAAATCAACATAATAATTAGCCAATTCTTCAGATGTTAGAGTACGATTTTCAGAATCAAGTCTATAGCCACCATCGACAACTAACTCAGAAGCAGCAACATCAAGTGCTATTGCGATTTGTTCACCAGCTTTATAACCAGCTTTTTGTATAGCTTCCATAAGAATTTGTATAGGTTCTTCATTTGAAGATAAATCAGGTGCGAAACCACCCTCATCACCTAATGCAGTATTGTGTTTTTTCTCTTTTAGTATAGCTTTTAAGTTGTGATAAACTTCAGCAGATGCTCTTAATCCATCTCTAAAATCTTCAAAACCAACTGGCATAATCATATACTCTTGAAAATCAACAGAGTTATCAGCATGACTACCACCATTTATGATATTTAACATTGGAGTTGGAATAACCATAGCATTTGCACCACCAAGGTAACGATAAAGAGGAATGTTTAAACTTTTTGCAGCAACACGAGCAACAGCCATAGATACACCTAAAACAGCATTTGCACCTAAGTTTCCATAGTTATCTGTACCATCTAACTCTTTCATTGTTGCATCTATAATAGCTTGATTAAAAGGTGAATGTCCGATAAGAACATCAGAAATCTGAGAGTTTACATTTTCAATAGCTTGTAGTACACCCTTACCCATATAGCGCTCCCCTCCATCACGAAGTTCAAGAGCTTCTCTTTTACCTGTGCTTGCACCTGATGGTACAATAGCACTAGCAGTTGTACCATCACTTAAAACTACAGTAGCTTTTACAGTTGGATTACCACGAGAGTCCATAACTTCTATTGCACTTACACTATCTATAAACATTATAAAACCTTTTTTTTAAATAATTATCGCCATTTTATCTAAATATTGGTTAAAGCCAAATTATATAATATAGAGTTATGATATAATCCATTTTATGTTAAATCTATTAGAAGAACTTTACAAAACAGATATATACAATGAAAAATATCATCAAAGAAAAATTTTTATAGACAAAAATAGCTATGAGATAAATGGCATTACTCAAAGTGGAAAAACAAAACTTGTAAAAAATTATCTCTTAAGTTTAAAAAAATCAAGCTATCTCTACATAGATTGTAATGATATCCGTATAGAGATAAAAGAACTAAACAAACAATTACAAAATTTTTGTACCTTACATAAGATAGATACCCTTGTTTTAGATAACTATAAAAGTGATATAAAGATTATAAATATAACTCAACTTATAATCACTTCTGAGATAAAACATAATTTTGATTTTTTAGAACATATACAACTTTTACCACTAGACTATGAAGAGTTTTTAGCTTATGAACATAAGTACGATTCATCTGCACTTAACCACTTTTTTAAACTTGGTGGATTTCCATCGATGCATAAGATACCAACAAACGATAGAATTATACATATACAAAAGATACTAAAATACACTCTAAATGATATAGAGTTTGATATACTAAAATTTTGTGCAAAAGTTATGGCTCAAAAAGTATCCCCTTTTGCCATATATGAAAGACTAAAAAACGATAGAAAAATCTCAAAAGACAAAGCCTACAAATCTTTTAAAGATTTAAAAGATAAAAACTATATACACCTTTTAGAAAAAACAGACCATCCAAAAGCGATAAAAAAAGTTTACCTATGCGATATAGCTATAAAAACTGCTCTGAGTATAGATAAACATTTTGCAAGACTCTTTGAAAATATGGTCTTTTTAGAACTTTTCAAAAAAAATCAAAAATGCTTTTATGCGGATAAGATAGACTTTTATCTACCAAACAAAGATGAGATAATCCTATGCAAACCTTTTGCAGATGAGAGAACACTTTTTAAAAAGCTAGAGGAGATAGAGGAGTTTATATTTACCCACACCATAAAAAAAGTAACAGCAGTTACTATGAATAAAGAATCAACCATCTCACACCCTTTTTCTAAAGTTGAGATGGTACCATTTGATATATGGGCTTTAGGAGATTGATATGAAAAATAAACTTTGTGGCATAGATGAAGCTGGTCGTGGTTGCATCGCTGGTGATTTGGTTGTAGCTGGGTGTGTGCTTCATTCAGATATAAAAGGGTTAAATGATTCTAAAAAAATAACTGAAAAAAAAAGGGAACTTTTATATGAAGAGATTATAAAAAACTCAACTTACCATATAGTTACTTTCTCCCCTTTAGAGGTTGATGAAAATGGCATCTCTTTTTGTATATCTTCTGCTTTAAAAGAGATTATGCAAACTATAAAGTGTGATGAGTTTCTTTTTGATGGTAACTCATCTTTTGGCATCAAAGATTTACCAACTATGATAAAAGCAGATGCAAAAGTTTTAGAAGTTGGTGCAGCTTCGATACTTGCCAAAGTTACACACGACAGAAACATCATAAGAGATGCTAAAAAATACCCAATATATGAGTTTGAAAAACACAAAGGGTATGGAACAAAAAAACATATAGAATTTATAAAAGAGTTTGGCTATTGCCCTATCCATAGAAAAAGTTATAAGATTAAGGCACTTGAGCCAACACTCTTTTAGTTTTGAGATGCATTAAAAGCTAAAAGTGCCATCTTTTGCAAAGTTTGTTGTTTATCTTCACTTTTTTCAAGTTCTGTTAAAAAGTAGTTTTTTGTAGCATCATCTGCTATGCTAAAAACATATAAAACCCACTCTATATTTAACTCTGTTTTTTCATCATTTTCTATCTGAAAAAGTCTATATAGATTTATATCACTACCTTTTAAAAGTTTAAAAGCATCTGTATAAAATGGTGCAACATCATAGTTTATAAGTGATTTTAACTCATCTTTAGATATAAAAGCATCTACCTCTTGCATACCATTTTTACCAACTATAAGAGCATCTCCTACTATAAGTTGCTCCCCTATAAAAAATGGAGTTTTTTCTTCTGTTGGTGCATTTGCATCTGTGTAGATGATATGACCTTTTAGCGATGTAAGTTCATCTATAAGGATAGAGCTAAAAAAAGTATAGACTGTGTTTGCTTGCATCTTTATATCTAACTCTTGCACCTTTTTTTCTTGTGGATTAATCGAGTATGCTTTCATTAAAATTGCTCCAATAATATAACTTTTACCATAGTATCTTTTTCAAGATTGCCATCTTTTTCATCTGTAACCATTAAAGCACTGTTGTTTAACATATTTACAAGTATTGCCGAGCTTCCAACTTTTTTACCATCAAAATCCACAAAGTACTGCCCATCTTTTACAGAGATATTACAAGCTGTAAACTCTGTAAATTTACTTCTCTTTTTAAAGTCTTCTGCTAGTTTTGCATCTATGATTTTATAAGGGCTAAATTTTCCTAGCATCTTTGCAACAAGTGGTAAACCATAAAGCATAGAAGTAACAGTTGAAGAGTATGCAAACCCAGGTAGTGCTAGTATAAACTTAGCATCTTTTTGAGCTACCATTATATGACGACCTGGTTTTATAGCCACACCCTTAAACACAACCTCAGCACCAAGCTGTGGAACTATATCTTTTACAAAGTCATAATCCCCAACACTTACACCACCCGTACTTATAATAATATCAGCAGATGAAAGAGCATTTTGAAATATCTGCATAATCCCATCTCTGTCATCCCCAATTGTACCAAGTTGGATAACCTCTGCTCCAGCTTGAGTAAAAAGTGCTTCTATGGTGTAGTTATTTGAGCTTCTTATCTGTGCTGGATTATCACTCTCTTGCCCTAAGTCTAGTATCTCACTACCAGTTGAGATAACAGCCACACGAGGTTTTACAGATACTTTTACCATCACTTGATTAAGCCCTGCTAAAACACCAATCTCAGCAAAACCTATCTTTGTACCTTTTTTGATTAAGATATCACCCTCTTTATAACCCTCACCAATAGGGCGAACAGATGAACCAAACGGTACTTTTTCATTTATAGTAATTTTTCCATCTTCAAATGTAACATTTTCTATCTGGATAAGAGTATCTGCACCAAGAGGCATCTTTGAACCCGTAAAAGTTTTGATACACTCCCCCACATTTATAACTCTTTGCTCATCATGTCCAGCTGGATTATCCCCTAAAACTTTGATGCTATCACGACTTAAGTCATCAAACTTTACAGCATACCCATCCATAGAAGCTGTTGGAAACTTAGGGTCATTGTATTTTGCTACAATATCCTCAGCCAACACCCTACCAAGAGCAGATGAAAGCATCACTTTTTCAACTCTTACAGCTCCAACCTCTAAAGCTTCTAACATACTTATACTTGTTTTATATGGTAATAGACTCATTTTTTATCTTCCTCTTTTATCTTTAAAATTATCTCTTTAAAAACTGGTAAGTTATATCGAACTACATCCTCAATTATATTATCATCTGTACTATCATAATCATGAGCTATATAGTTTCTTACAGCACTTATACCTTTTAAATCATCGCTTGTAAAATTCTCTAATATTTTAAATTCATTATTATCTTTTAGCTTTGTAAACTGTTCTGCAATTCTGATAATATTCATCCGTATAGCTGGTTTTAGAACTTTATCTTCTATTGCTTGAGTGATTTTTAAGTTTTTATCATTGAAAATAAATTCTATATTTTCAATACACTCTAAAATCTTATCAAGTCTTTTTACAGCTTCAGACATAAACCATCTCACTAAATATATTTTTATTATTATCAGGTACTAAATCTATTTTAGTTTTAAAGATATTTTCCAAATCTGTTTTTACTTCATCTATCTTTAAAAGTTTTGAAAATCCATCTTTGTACTTAAGTGAAAATTTTTCATAATCAAGTTTATAAGCTATATCTATATCGCTATACTTTGTTTGTTGATTTTTAGCATAACTTCCAAATAAACCTAAGATGATTAAACCATCTTTTTCATACTTTGGTTTTAATGATGATAGTTTATTGATTATAAAATTTTTATCCATCAGTTTACTTCCCTAAAATTCCACTACCTTTTATAGCCGTTGATCTATCCTTAGCATAAACTCTTTTGCCATCTATCAAATCATACTTCCATATAGGTGCAGATGCTTTAAAATCTTCTACAAACTCATCTATAAACTCTAATGCTACTCTTCTTTTTGGTGAAAAAACAGCTGATATATAAGATGATTCGTGTAGCATTACATCACCTTTTGAGTGTGCCATTTTTATAATCGCACCTTTTGCTTTTGCTTTTTGTTGCCAAGCTTCAAACCACGACTTTAGTATAGGCTCATATATATCAAAACTAAGCCCATCGATGCCATTTTCACTTCTTACAGTTCCAACAAATGGTATATAAGCACCGTAGTTACTTTGTGCTTCCTCTTCATACCATCTTTTTAAGATATTTGGCACATCAAGTGAGCCTTCATATAACTCTAACATCTCTAACCTCCACAAACAGGTGGTAAAAGTGAGATTTTATCCCCATCTTTTAATGGTGCTTCTAGTGAAGATACCAAAGTATCGTTGACAGCTACTGCTGAATTGCCCAACCACTCTTTTAGCTCTTCATCATCTTGAAGTATCTTTGCTAACTCATTTAAGTTTGTTATATCTAACTCTAACGGCTCTTTTTGTATAGGACCTAAAAATTCTACTCTTACCACTTTGATGCTCCTAAAAATTATTAAACTGATTATAACTTATTAATAATAATATGATACAATTTTATTGCGATTATAGCTTAAAAATATTCTACGGAGTGGCATAAGGGTCGGAAGAGTAATTAACTTCTGACCTTTTTTTTTGCCCTCCAAGAATATTTTTAAGGGAGATACTATGAATAAGCTTATAATCGCATTTATGCTTATGTGCCTTTTAGCACCTATATTACACTAACATAGTCACAAGGGATTTTTCCCTTGTCTCCCTACTTATGAATGAAAGTTAAATAATGATTTTTGGAAAAATAGACTACTTAAACCTGTTACCTTTTCATACATTTATGAAAAGATATTTTAATGCCAGATACAAATATGGTGTACCATCTTATATAAATAATGAGTTTTTATCTAAAAGGGTTGATGGTGCTTTTATATCTAGTGTCAAAGCAAAAAAATACAACTATATAAACTTAGGAATTATCGCTAAAAAAGAGGTTTTAAGTGTTTTAGTGATACCAAATGGTAACTATAAAACAGATAATGATTCAGCTACTTCAAATATCTTAGCTCGTATCTTAGATATAAATGGTGAGGTTATCATTGGCGATAAAGCTCTAAAATACTATCTTGAAAAAAAACCAAATATAGACTTAGCAAAAAGATGGTATGAAAAGTACAATCTACCATTTGTATTTGCTGTTTTATGTTACCACAAAGATAAAAAATTATATAAATGTATAGAGAAACAATTTTTAAAACAAAAGATAAAAATACCACAATACTTACTTAAACAAGCTTCTTTAAAAACAGATATCAAAGAAAAAGATATACTAAACTACTTAAGCTATATCTCTTACAATTTAGACTATAAAGCAAAAAAAGGTTTAAAACTCTTTCAAAGATTAAATAGTTATAATTAGTTATGATGAAATTTATACTTATATTTTTACTATTTATTTCTATAAATGCTAAAGAACCTATATCGCCTATACCTGTTAAAGCTGATTATGATTTAAAAAAAGCTCTACTTGGAAAGAGTCTGTTTTTTGATACGATACTTTCAAAAGATCGTTCTGTTTCTTGTTTTTCATGCCATAATGTTTACGAAGATGGTGGAGCTGATTCTCGTGATGTTTCTATTGGTTTTGATCATAGAAAAGGTAATATACAATCACCAACCGTACTAAATGCAAGATATAATTTTGTTCAGTTTTGGAATGGTCGTGCAAAAAACCTAAAAGAACAAGCTTCAGGACCACTAAATAATCCAGTTGAACACAATATGAATCCACAAGAGATAGAAAAAAGACTAAACAAGATACCTTCATATAAAGAAGAGTTTAAAAGTACTTATGGAGTATCTTATATATCTTATGAATTAGTCTTAGATGCTATAGTAGAGTTTGAAAAAGGCTTAACTACACCAAATTCAAGATTTGACAAATACTTAAGAGGTGAGATAAACTTAACAGATGAAGAGGTAAAAGGGTACAAGCTTTTTAAACATTACGGATGTATAACTTGTCATAACGGTATAAATGTAGGAAGTAATTCTTACCAAAAGATAGGAACTTTTATACCTTATGAAAATAAAAGAAAATATCCAGATAGAAGTGAAGTTACAAAAAACAAGATTGATGAAAATGTTTTCAAAGTTCCAACACTTAGAAATATAAGCAAAACAGCTCCCTATTTTCATGATGGAAGTTCAAAAACATTAAAAGAAGCTATAACAACAATGTCAGAACATAACTTAGGTATGGCTATTTCAGATAAAGATGCAAATTACATCATAAGTTTTTTAAAAACCCTTGATGGTGAAACACCAAAAATATTGAATGCAGAATGATGAAAGTTTCTAAAATACTAATTTCTTTTATATTAATTGGCATAGGTTCATTAGTCGCAATTATATATTTTTACTTTATTCAAAGAGATTTTACTCAACAACATAGAAAGTTTATAATCTCTATAAACAACTTAGAAAATAGATACTCAGATATAACAAATCTAGTACTAAAAAATAGTTTATATATATATGTTAACCAAGACAATATAGCTAAAGCAAATAAAAAATTGGAAGAAAATTATGAAAATTTAAAAAACTCTAAAATTTTACTTCATAAAAATTATGCTGATATAAAAAAGAAAGTATCGGCTCTAAAAAAAGATTTAGATGAAAATAAAAAAAATGTTGATTATTTTTTAAGAATAAATGCAAATATAAAAAATTCACTTCTATTTTTAAGTCGTCATATAGACGATTCTGCCATCTTAAACAAATATGATAAAAAAGAGTTATTAAAAGCAAGAATTATTTTAAAACATTTAAACGATGTTAAAAGACTTCAGGATTTAGACTATATAAAAAAAGAGGATTATCTTTTATCGTCAAATTCTACAAATAAAGATGTTCAAAATTATATAAAAAGTTTTAATATACATTCAAAATTTTTAGTAAAAGAGTATCCTATATTTTTATCTGTAACAAAAAAGATACTAGGATATGATTTAAATGAGCTTAAAATTCATAAGATAAAAGAGGAATTTTCAGCTATAGCTATGAAAGATTTTGATGCTCTTGATAGATTTGCTTTTGTACTGCTTTTTATGTTTTTAATCTCATTTGCAACTATAATTACATTGCTTCTAAAGTATCAGCATGAAAATAAAAAACTTCAAGAAACATATAGCTCTTTAGAATACTCTTTAACTTATGACCAACTAACAAACCTTTTTAACAGACGAAAATTTGAATTAGATATAGAAAAAACTATAAAACCAACTCTATTACTTATAAATATAAATGGTTTTAAATATATAAACGATATATATGGAAATTCTGTTGGAAATATATTGTTAAAATATTTAACAAAATTTATAAAGTATGAAATAAGTTTTTATGAAAAAGTATCTCTTTATAGATTGGGTGGTGATGAATTTGGAATTATATTTAATGATATAGCATCTGAAAAGTCTTTAGAAATTGCAACAAAATTAGAAAAAGATATATCAAACCATATATTTAAAATCAAAAAGATAGATTTAGAGATTAGTGTATCTATAGCTATAAACAGTATCAAACCTATTCTTGAAAATGCAGACCTTATTTTAAAGCAGATTAAAAAATCAAACACAGATGGTGTAGCTATATATGATGAATCACAACATCTAAAACAAAATGTAAAAGAAAATATGAAGATAGTAAAAACTATAAAAGAAGCTTTAAAAGAAGATAGGATAGCTCCATACTATCAACCCATAGTAAACCTACAAAATTCAAAGATAGAAAAATACGAAGCACTTGTAAGACTAACTCTAAAAGATGGAACTATCTTACCACCATTTAAATTTTTAGATATTGCTCAAAAAAGTTCTCAATACAATGAGATTACAAAAATAGTTATTGAAAAAACTATAAAAACATCAAAAAAATACCCTCAATATAGATTTTCACTCAATATGTCTATGAGAGATATATCAAATAAAGAGATAAGAGATATACTCTTTGATGCATTAGAAAAAAATAAAGATGCAAAAATAGACATAGAACTTTTAGAGTCTGAATACTTAGAAGATATGAAAATTGTAAAAGACTTTATCACAAAACTGCATACTTTTGATTCTAAAATTCTTATAGATGACTTTGGAACAGGTTATTCAAACTTTTCATATTTTTCAGAATTAGACATAGACTTAGTTAAGATTGATGGCTCGATAGTAAAAGAGATAACAACAGATAAAAGAATGTTTCATATGTTAAAAAGTATAAAAGAGTTTGCAAATGGTATGAATATGATAACAGTATCTGAATTTGTAGAGAGTAGAGAGATAGCACTAAAATTAAAAGATATTGGTGCGGTTTATGCTCAAGGGTACTATTTTAGTGAACCACTTGAGCAACCACTAGATGATGAAAATGTAATTATTTAGTATCTAAATGATTAGCTAATCTCTCTAGTTTAGCTTTATAAGCATCTATATCAAAATCTTTAACTCTTGCTACTCCATCTTCTATGGCACTTTTAGCAACAGCCGAAGCAACATAAACCAAAACTCTTCTATCAAATGGAGATGGGATGATATACTCATAACCAAAACTCATATCATCACCACGATTGTGAGCTTTTTTAACATGAGATGGAACTTCTTCTTTAGCTAGTGATGCTAATGCTTTTGCAGCTGAGAGTTTCATATTGTCTGTGATTTTAGTTGCTCTTACATCTAATGCACCACGAAAGATTTGTGGAAAGCCTAAAACATTGTTTACTTGATTTGGATAATCACTTCTACCTGTTCCTATGATAACATCTTCTCTTGCCTCTTTTGCAACTGATGGAAGTATCTCAGGGTTTGGATTTGCACAAGCAAATATGATAGGGTTTTTATCTGACATACTTTTAACCATATCAGGAGTTATAAGGTTAGCTTTTGAAAGACCTAAAACCATATCCGCATCTTTTATGGCATCTTCTAGTGTTCTGTCATCTGTATCAAATGCAAACAGTTTTTTATACTTATTTAAATCATCTCGACCACTATGTATAACACCTTTTGAATCAAGCATAGTTATATTTTTCACACCTAAGTGTTTATACATCTTTGCACAAGCAATTCCAGCAGCACCAGCACCGATAACTACAACTTTTAAATCCTCAACTTTTTTACCACTCATCTCTACAACATTCATAAGTCCAGCTGTTGTTATAACTGCTGTTCCGTGTTGGTCATCATGAAAAACTGGAATATTACAAATCTCTTTTAATCTCTCTTCTATCTCAAAACAACGAGGTGCTGAAATATCTTCAAGGTTTATCCCACCAAAACTATCTGCCATAGCTGAAACAATACTAATAATCTCCTCAGTATCTTTAGTATTTAATTCAATATCTATGGCATCAACATTAGCAAATGATTTAAATAAAACACCCTTTCCTTCCATAACAGGCTTACTAGCTAAATGACCAATATCACCAAGCCCTAAAACTGCTGTTCCATCACTTATAACTGCAACTAAATTGCCTTTATTTGTATAATCATAAGCTTTGTCTATATCTTTTTCTATCTCAAGACAAGGTGTTGCAACACCTGGGCTATAAGCCATAGATAACTCTTTAGAAGTACTACAAGACTTTGTTAAAAAAGTCCCTGTTTTTCCGTTTGTATCAAATTCACTTTTTGCTTTATGGTAATTTAATGATTCTTGTTCAAATGACATTTTTTATTTTCCTGTATAATGTTTATAAGATTATACCTAAAAGGATTTAGCAAATGCAAAAACTATTTGACGAGGTTAGCTCACTAGATAAAAAATGTTATGAAAAATTTAAACTTAATGAAGATATATTGATGGAACATGCCTCAAACGGTATGGCTGAATTTATAAAAAATAAATTTAATAAAAACTCAAAAATCATAGTTGTTGTTGGAAGCGGGAACAATGGTGCAGATGGGATTGCACTTGCTCGTATTTTACATACAGATTATGATGTCAATATCTTTTATGCAAAACAACCAAAATCAGAAATGGCAATTTTACAACAACAAAGAGCTAATGCTATAGGAGTAGTAGAATCAAAAGAGATAATACAATGTGATATCTTAGTAGATGCTATAGTTGGAACTGGATTTAGTGGAGAATTTGATACAAATATAACAGATATCTTAGATAAGATGAACTCACTAGATGCTTATAAAATTGCTTGTGATATACCTAGTGGTTACAGATTTTATGCAGATACTACACTAACTATGGGTGCATTAAAAAAAGATATGTTTTTAGATAAGCATAAAGATTTTATAGGGGATATACAAGTGTTAAACCTTGGTATAAGCCGTAGTATCTATGAAGATAAAACAAATTGGCATCTTTTAGATATGGATGATTTAAAGCTACCTTTTAGAGATAAGAAAAATACACATAAAGGTAGCTTTGGTCATCTATGTGTAATAAATGGTGAGAAAGTTGGTGCTAGTACAATGTGTGCTTTATCTGCTTTTCGTTTTGGTGTTGGACTTGTCACTTTAATTGGTGCAAAAAATGACTATATTCCATTCAATATAATGTATTCTACAAAACTACCATTAACAACTTCTGCTATAGCAATCGGAATGGGTCTAGGGCATGAATTTTGCGATACACAATTAAAAAAATTATTAGACAATACATATCCATTAGTAGCAGATGCAGATATATTTCATAAACATATACTCGTAAATATCTTAAAAAGAAAAAATATAGTTTTAACACCTCATCCAAAAGAGTTTGTAATAGCTTTACAACAACTAGATTTAGCAGAGATAACTATTGAAGAGTTACAAAATAACCGTTTTGAGTATGTAAAACTTTTTTGTGAAAACTATCCAGATGCAACATTACTTCTAAAAGGAGCAAATGTTATCATAGGTAAGAATGATAGTTTTTTTATAAATCCTCACGGCTCATCAGCATTATCAAAAGGTGGAAGTGGAGATATACTAAGTGGTCTTATCGGTTCACTATTAGCTCAAGGATATGAACCATTAGAAGCAACTATAAATGCTTCTTTAGCACATACAAAACTAGCTATGAACTATAAAGGTGCAAATTTCTCATTAACTCCAGATGATCTAATTCAAGAGATAAGTAATTTAGCTTCTTTATAATCTTTTGGATAATTTAGATTTAAAAAAGCTTTTTCATCTTCAAAATATACATAATGTGTTTTAGATTTTTTTAACAGATAACCTAACTTATGGTTATCTGTTTCTAGCATATCTATAAACTCTTTCTCTAATGATTTATGATATATCCCACACATAGGTTGCATACCAAATCCACTTTTAGCTATAGTAGCATCATAATCTATACTATCTTCTTCTAAAAGCTTGTTTATAATGCTTTCTCCAACAAAAGGAGCATCAACACTAAGAACAAAAAACTTTTCACATTTTAACTTTTCAAAAATAGCTACAAATCCAGCAGTTGGTGCATAACTTTTTGTTGTAACATCTTCTATAAAATCTGCACTAAAACAAAACTTATCTGAATTTTTACAAGATATGTAAACATTTTTAAAAAGTTTTTGAAGTCTATAAAGTTGAAACTGTGCAAGTGTATCAAAACCACCAAATGGAAGAAGAGATTTATCTTCCCCCATACGGCTACTTTTACCACCTGCAAATATAATGCAAGGTATATCTATCATCTAGTTTTTAATTAAAGTCGCTTTAATTCTTCTGTTTTTAGCACGACCCTCTTTTGTAGAGTTATCAGCTATCGGATTTTCTTCACCCATACCATCAGTCTCTATTCTATCTGCTTCTACACCTCTTTTTACTAACTCAGGTTTTAAAACATAATCAAAACCATTATATTGAGCCTCAACACCATAAAGCATAGCATCATCAAGTGCTAGGTTATTTTCAACAAAATTGTAACCAATTACTGGTGTTACTTCATACTTTTCATTATCTGCCATTAGAGATGCACTTAGCATCAAAGCAGGGATTAACATTATTTTTTTCATTAAATTATCTAGGGTCACTTATGTATCCAGTTATAGCAGAAATCGCAGCAACAGCAGAGTTAGCAAGATAAACTTTAGAACTTCTACTTCCCATACGACCAACAAAGTTACGATTAGTTGTAGCTACTGCAACCTCATTATCTCCTAAAATACCCATATATCCACCAAGACAAGCACCACAAGTTGGGTTACTTACAACTCCACCAGCATCAACTATGATATCTATATACCCTAGTTTATTTGCTTCTCTTAAGATTTTTTGAGTACCTGGTGTTACTATAAGTCTTACATCTTCGTGTACTTTTTGACCTTTTAGTATTTCAGATGCTACTTTTAAATCTTCTAAACGACCATTTGTACAACTACCTATAAATGCTTGATCAACTTTGATTTTATCTTCTACAGCTTGAGAGATGCTATGACCATTTGATGGTAAAAATGGGTAAGCAATAACTGGTTCTAAGTTTGCTACATCTATCTCGATAGTTTGAACATAAGATGCATCTTTATCTGAATGATGGATTTTAGGTTCTCTTGCTAAATTTTTGTCTTTTAAGAACTCAGCAGTTATATCATCATAAGCTACTATACCGTTTTTAGCTCCTGCTTCTATCGCCATATTACACATTGAAAATCTATCGTCCATACTTAAATGCTCTATTGTGCTACCAGTAAACTCTAAAGTTCTATATAATGCACCATCAACACCAATAAGGCGGATAATCTCTAAGATTATATCTTTACCAGTTGTATATTTGTTTGGTTTTCCATTAAGGATAACTTTTATAGATTCAGGCACTTTAAACCAGTTTCCTCCACTAATCATAGCAAATGCTAAGTCAGTTGAACCCATACCAGTTGAGAATGCTCCTAAAGCACCGTGAGTACAAGTATGACTATCAGCACCGATGATAACATCACCTGGAACTACAAGCCCTTTTTCAGGTAAAAGTGCATGCTCAATTCCCATATCTTTTTCATCAAAAAAGTTTTTAAGTTTGTGTTTTTTAGCAAAATCACGACTTATACGAGCTTGATTTGCAGATGCTATATCTTTTGCTGGGATAAAGTGGTCAAGTACGATAGAAAATCCATCAGGATTAGCTAACTTTTCAGCACCACTATCTTCAAATGCTTTTATAGATATAGGTGTAGTTATATCATTACCAATAACCATATCGATATTGCTACGGATAATCTCCCCAGCATAAACCTTTTTACCTACATGCTCTGAAAATATTTTTTCTGTTATAGTTTGAGCCATTTCTTACCTTTATAATTATAATTATAAAATTATATCAAAATTTTCTTATCTTAAGAAAGTGACCAACTTATATAAAACACACTCCCATTTTCTATAGACTTATAAACCAAATCACCATTGAACTGTTCATTCATAATTCTTTTACTCATATAAAGACCAAGACCTGTTCCTTTACCCGCTTCTTTTGTAGTAAAATAAGGTGTAAAAAGTTTTTCTTGATTTTCTTTTGAGATGCCACCTGCATAATCTGTTATGGTCATAGTTTTGTTATTTATTAAAGATATCTCTATAATTTTTTTACCTTTATAATTTATCTCATCATAAGCATCTTTTGAGTTCATAAGAAGATTTATCATCACTTGTTCTAACATATCACTATGACCTTTTATAGTAACTGGTGTTGAGTTCTTGTCTTTAACAACTACATCTATGTTATGATTTTTAAATTGAACCATAACAAGTTTAAGAACATTTTCAATCATATCTTCTACTAAAAACTCTTTTGATTCTTTT
The DNA here is from genome assembly GCA_027068615.1 of Helicobacteraceae bacterium. Lineage (GTDB taxonomy): Bacteria > Campylobacterota > Campylobacteria > Campylobacterales > Sulfurimonadaceae > Sulfurimonas. The sequence continues at coordinate 29,040 of JAMOQV010000049.1, forward strand.
GATGTTTTAGAATAGTTTAAGAATGTATCTATAACATCAGACATTTTTTGACACTGATCTTGTATAAAGTAATTGCTTTGAATCAACTCTTCATCATCTAACATACCAAACTCTTTTGTTAAAAGTATCTTAGCACTAGCTGCATTTATAGCATTTAATGGTTGTCTCCATTGATGGGCTATCATATTTACCATCTCACCCATCTGTGCCATTTTTGATTGTTGCATAAGAACTAAATCTTTCTTTTTTGCCTCTTTTTCAAGGTTTTTAATATCTGTTAAATCAGTTAATATCAATATAACAACTGATTCTTGATTGATAACACCAAAAAACTCTTTTAACATGATAGGAATCTTAATCCCGTTATATCTTAATTTTATCTCATGCGGTAAAGAATCTTTATTTTCAAGATGATTCTTAACAGACTTGGTATCATCATCATTTAAAAAATCAAAAAAAGAATATTTTTTATTTTCAAAATCAGTTATATTAAGTACAGAAGTTAAAGATTCACTCATTCTAAAAAGATTACCATCAAAATCTGATATACAAAAATAAAGACCCTGAATATTTGAAATAATATCTATAAAATCAAGATTTTCCATATAAGGAGTAACATCATGAAAAGTTATAAGATACTCATCATTGTTTGAATTATATGTTTCAAACTCTTTTATCGCAACTTTAAAAAGGGTATTTATACCTTTTTTATTTTTCAGAATTGTATATACTTCTTTATCTTGATTATCAAGAAGATATTTAATCCAATTGTATCCATTATCGTACTTTAATTTTAGATATTTATCATCACTACCCTCTATAAACAATTCACATATACATTTATGTTTTTCTCTAAAATCTTCCATATCCTGAAAATTGGAAAATTGGAAAAAAGCTCTATTGATATACTTCAAATATTCACCATCAGTTGTAAGGGCTATAATGTCTTCTTGAGTATCTAAAATAGTCTCTAATTTTTTTGCATGAATATGTTCTAAATGCTCTTTCTCTTCTAAAAGCTTGTTTTTATATATAAGTGAATTTTTATAAGAACCATCTATGTATAAACCACACTGTAACTCTTTTAACTCATCTATAACCAAATCAATATACTCTTTTTGTATTAAAGACCCATGTTGTGGAGCTATAAGATTTAAGTCTAAAGATTGGATTTTGAAAAGTGCATAGTTAAGTATATCTTGACTTGGCATATAATTTTCATGAAAAAGCTTTATCTGAGAAAAATAGTTCTCATCCGCATAAAAATGCCAACTCTCTTCAACCGCTCCAAATATATCACTACTAAAAAGTATTTTATCTTTTTTAAGGTAGGATGTAAAAGCACCTGGAGCATGTGAATAAGGGGTAGTTATAAAATCCAACTCTATATCTTTTGTTTTAAGTCTAAAGTTGTGCTCTTCTATGATGTAATAATCTGCTTTTATCCCATAATGTTTTATCAAAGCTATATTTCTTGAATGCGAAACTATAAGCAAATCATCCCTAGCTATCTCTTTTTCAAATGCTGGAATATTTGCACATACATCAGGGTCTTGATGATGTGCTATGATATATTTTATATTTTTCAACGGAGTTACAGAAGATACTTTTTTCTTGATATTTTCAAACTCCAACATAGAACCAGAATCAATCAAAATAGACTCATCACCATTTTCTATAAGATAAGCATGGCATTGAAAAGCATCATTTTGCATAAGCTCACCAACCCAATAAACATTTTCTGCTATCATAACAGCATTATCATATTTTGACATTATCTAAATCTCCATTAAAGTACTTTTACTAATGTTATCACACATACAGTAAATAACAAATTAAATTATTAAAATATCTTATTTTAAACACTAAACATTATAATAAGTAGCACTAGGATGATAAACCACTAAAGCACTTGTACTCTGTTCTGGGTGTATTTGAAAAGTCTCACTTAATTCTATGCCAAACTCTTCAGGTTTTAGCAGATCAAAAAGTGGTCTGTTTAACTCTAAGTCTGGACAAGCCCCGTAACCAAAAGAGTAACGACACCCTTGGTAACGGTTCATTCTAACATCTGCTAGAGTATTTCCCTCATCTTCACTTGCTATTCCTAAATCTAGTCTGATTTGTTTATGAGCTATCTCAGCTAGAGCTTCTGCTAACTCAACCCCTAAACCGTGAAACTGATAATATTCAGTATAGTTACTAGCATCATAAATCTCTCTTTCTATCTCACTTAGTTTTGAACCAGCACTAACACAAGTAAGAGCCACAACATCATCCACATCACTATGGAAAAAATCACTCAAAGCACGATGTGGTTTTTTTCTCTGTCTTGGAAACTCAAAAGTTTGAGCAATCTCTCCATCTTCGTATATATGAAGTTTTGTATCATCACTTCTACATTTATAATAACCATAGATGATAGTAGGCTCAAAAAGCCCCTCATCTAAAAATCTAGCTTTTAGTTTCTCATAAGCTGGTTTTACCACTTCATCTAACTGTTTTTGATAAGCTTCTTTTGTCATACCTTTTGAGCTATAACCCCAACGAGATTTAAAAAGGATTCTATGATTTACCCACTCAAATACCATCTCAACTTGTTGTGGAGTTAGTTTTAACTCTCTTCTTCCCCAAAATGGTGGGTTTGGTATCTTAACATCTCGAGAAGGCATCTTTATCTCTTGGTATGGTGGGATGATATACTCTTTTTCCTCTTTCTTTTCAACATTTGGTGCATCTGGGTGTAGATTTGTATCCAAATTACCAGCTTCGATGCGACTCATAGCAGTTACACCATCAAATGCATCTTTACAGTAGAAAATTGGCCCATCATAAGATGGGCGACAAAAATCATCTATAAAACTTCTTGTAAGTGCAGCACCACCTAAAAGGATAGGTATTTTTATACCTTTTTCTTTTAAAATCTCTAAATTTTCTTTCATAACTTGAGTTGATTTTACAAGCAAACCACTCATACCAAAAGCTGAAACATGACCCTCTTGTATAGTTTGTATAAAATCATCAAGCTCCACTTTTATACCTAAGTTTTTCACTTTAAAACCGTTGTTTGAGAGGATTATATCTACTAGATTTTTACCAACATCATGAACATCACCCTTTACAGTTCCTAAAACCAAAGTGGTATCTACCTCTTTTTCAACCTTTGGTAGGTATGGGTTTAGATAATCTACTGTTTTTTTCATAGTCTCAGCAGATTGCAGGACAAACGGTAGTTGCATCTGACCACTACCAAAAAGCTCCCCTACTACTTTCATAGCATCGATTAAAATCTCATTTACGATTTTCTCAGGTGGTATCTCGTGGCGAACTTTCTCAACAAGAGGTATCATTCTATCTTTATCGCCGTCCATAAGAAGTTTTGCGATTTTCTCCTCATCGCTCATAGCTAGATACTCTGCATCTTCTACATTTGTATCGATTGCTTCTTTTGTTGAGAAGTGTTCTATAAACTCAAAAAGTGCATTTTCAGTTTTATTAAATATCAAGTTATTACATATATCTTGGTCTTCTTGGCTTATCTTGTTTATAGGGATGATATGTTTTACATTTATGATAACACTTGTAAGACCAGCTTCGATGCAGTGGTGTAAAAACATAGAGTTTAGGTATGGTCTTGCATCTTTATCTAGTCCAAATGATATGTTAGAAAGTCCTAAAACTGCTCCAACTTCTGGATGTTTTATGCGAAGTTGTCTTATAGCTTCTATGGTGTTTATACCAGCATCAAGATACTCTTCATCTCCACTAGCTAGTGTAAAAGTAAGTACATCAAAAACTAAGTCCTCTTTTTTAAGTCCGTGTCTGTTTGTAGCAAGGTCGATAATCCTATCTGCGACTGAGAGTTTATCTTCAACTGTTTTTGCCATACCTTTTTCATCTATGGTTAGACAAACTAAACTTGTACCGAACTTTTTAGCCAACTGACAAACAGCATCAAACTTATCTTCCCCATCTTCAAGGTTTACAGAGTTAAGTATAGGTTTACCACCTATGTTTTTAAGTGCGGTCTCTAACCCTTTTGTTTGAGTAGAGTCTGGCATCAAAGGTAGAGCGATTTTTTGGTTATATCTGCTCATAACCTCATTCATATCTTTGGTCTCATCTCTACCTGCAAAGCCAACATTTACATCTATAACATGAGCTCCTGCTCTTACTTGTTGTTGAGCAACACTTAAAGTTCCCTCATAATCTTCAGCAAGGATAAGTTCACGAAATGCTTTACTACCTGTTGCATTACTTCTCTCACCCATTAAAAGTGGTGCTGGTTTTTGCATCAAAGGGGTTGTGTTAAAAAGTGAAGCTATGGATGTTGGATGACTCCCCGTCGCTGGTTTAGGTGTGATGTTGTTTGTACCATCAACTAATGCTCTTATATGTTGAGGGGTAGTTCCACAACATCCACCTAAAAAACTAACTCCATCATACTCTAAAAACTTTTTCTGATGCTGTGTAAACTCTTCTGGGTTCATCGGGTAGTAAGTGTAACCTCCACGGTTTTGAGGAAGTCCAGCATTTGAGTGAACACTTATAGGTTTATGCCATAATTCACTTAGAGTTTTTACATGTTTTAAAACTTGTTCGGGCCCAGTTCCACAGTTAAAACCAAGTGAGAGTATGTCAAAAGGCTCAAGTATAGTTGCTATGGTAGTTGCATCTGTACCTATTAGCATCGTACCACTAAGCTCTATGGTAACACTAACCATAACAGGGATATTAGTTCCTCTTTGTTTGTTGGCTTCATCTATGGCATGAAGACCCGCTTTTATCTGAAGTGGATCTTGAGCAGTTTCAAGCATAAACACATCAACTCCACCATCGATAAGTGCTAAACAAAACTCAGTATAACCCTCAAACATCTCATCATAAGTTATATGTCCTAATGATGGTAGTTTAGTCCCCGGTCCTATACTACCTAAACAAAATCGTGGATGCTCTTGTGTGCTAAACTTTTCACACTCTTTTTTTACAAGTTCAGCTCCTGCACAAGTAAGTTCATAAGCACGATTGCCAATATTATACTCATCTAAAACCCAAGAAAAAGAACCAAATGTATTTGTAGTGATAAAATCAGCACCAGCAGTTAAGTAAGCATGAAATATATCGCTTAAAACTTCAGGGCAAGTAACATTTAGAAGTTCATTACAACCCTCATTGCCTTCCCAAGCCTCTTTTGGGATTTTATCGTCTCTTTGTTGTAGCTGTGTACCCATCGCACCATCAATGATAAGTGGACGAGTTTTTATAGTGTTTAAAATGTATTGTTTAGTATTCATAATGTTATTTTATCATTTATCGACTTAAGATTTACAAGCTGTTATTTACTTACTTTTTTGTATAATCTTTTTATGGCTGATTTAGACAGAGCAAAAGATTTTATTAATAACATCAGATTATATATGAGTATGTGTCTTGCATTGATTATTTCCATAGGTTCTGGTGTATCAAAACTTTATATTGCTGAAAATTTTAATTATATATTTTTTATAGGTAATATTTTATTGATATTACTTCTATTAATATTTATTTTTTTAGCTAAAAAGTTACATAAAGAAACTGATAATCTAAAGGACATAAAATGATATTGGCTACTATAACTATAACCATAACGGCTATAATATTTATAACCACATTTGCTTATGGAGCTTATGAAATTACATCTAATAGTAAAACAAATTAAAAGAATATAAATGAACAACTTCTCAAATCT